>NZ_JBQSXG010000018.1:0-37273 GCF_052378005.1 Psychrobacter sp. AOP31-B2-9 | reverse complement strand
AAATTTTTTATTTTAAATACTATATCCCACGACTAGCGCAGAATTTTTTTGATACTCGCGCCCAATTTAAGGACTTTTTTGAGGATGCTGGTGGGTAGCTTGAGCATCTCAGCAGACCAAGTGGTGAGTGTACTAACGAATTCTTTTGTATCACGGATGCGTGCTTTTACATCGCTGTTCTCATGTTCGAATTCAGGACTGTCCATCAATTCTTGTAAGAACTGCACTGTTGGTTCAAGCTCACGCTTTTGTCGTTCAACCACAATGATGCGTGCTAGCTCCCAAACATCAGTATTGGTCGTGAAATGATCGCGACGATCGCCCAATATGGAGATCTTTTGTACCAAGCCCCAATGCTGTAGCTCTTTAATACTGTTTGAAACGTTAGAGCGAGCAACACCAAGTGTTTCTGTAATTTCCTCAGCATTTAGCGGTTTACCAATAATGAATAATAACGCATGAATCTGTGACATGGTGCGATTGACACCCCACTGTGAGCCCATCTCACCCCAATGTAAGATAAATTTTTCGGTCACAGGGTTTAGTTTCATAATGGTTATTCACTTATTTTTATGCAATATGGCTTATTTATTGATTGTTCTGTTATTAACTCATCTTGCGCCATTCTTTTATTTCTGTCAATAGTGAAATATAAAAACAATGCCTATCGTTTGTATGACGACGCTTGACTCATTATATTTAAATGACTGCTACTTTCTAACGAATGATTAAGCCAGTAATTGCATCACGAATTTGACTGGGCAAAGTATAGCCCAACGTATCAGCTTGTAAGTAACTGATGTGCTCGCCAAAATATGCATAAGCATCATTGAAAGTGACAGCAGGTGGCTGCCCTGAGGGGTTGCAGCTGGTCGAAACCAGTAATCCGAATGGGTTATTGTCACTGACCAATTGCTCGCATAGCTGACGAATAACAGGATGAGCAATGACTCTCACTGCAACCGTCTGATGCTGCCCCGTTATCCAAGCAGGAATCGTAGTAGCTAGCGTCTGCGGAATGGGTAGCAGCCATGTATGTGCTTGCTTATACTGCAAATCATCATCGTTATTATGACCACTATCTGCCTGCCAACTCTTTAGGATAGGAGCGCACTGTTCATCCGTTAAAGAAGATAGCAAGGGTGCCAGACGCTCCACGCTGTCGGTAATGACAATCATACCTTTGGCTTGTGGACGCTGTTTAATCTCTAAAATTCGCTTAACGGCTTCTTTATCATAAGCATCACAGCCGATACCCCAGACACTTTCGGTTGGATAAGCGAGCAGCTGCCCTTCTTTGAGCCAATGAGCAGCTTGTGCAGTGGAGTCAGTGATAAAAGGTATGGAATGATTCATAGCTTGAATGGTTTGGACGAGTAGAAGGTTGAGCGCTAATCATAACACAGGAGAAAGTTTGACTCAGATAACAAAACTTGAAAACCACCACCTTTTTACTGTGCTGAACTTCCTAAAATCTGGAAAGCAAAAAAGCTTCAAGTTAAAAAAATATAGCATTAGACACGTAAATATCGACCGCCTTGCACACTGACAATACCCAACAATTCAAGCTCCATCAACTGGCCAATCAGTTGCGGTGGTGCAAGATCGGTAGCCACGATAAGTGCATCTAGATCTTGTCCATGCCAATCAAGCTGCTCATAAATACTGGTTAGATGTTCAGGAACAACAACAGCGCTGCGAGGCAACTTAACATTAGAAGATGATGGTTGTGAATCGTTGGTAGCTGTTACGGTGCCGTCCTCTATATTCACAACTTTTGGAGAATATTTATTGCTCAATTGGGTGTTATTAGATTGCGATCGCTGTGTTTGTTTGTCAGAACGACTGTCATAGTCTAACTGACCACTGACATCTTCTAGTACCTGCTGAGGATGATAAATCAACGTCGCCCCCTCACGTATTAGGTGATGACAACCTTCAGCATTATTATTATCGATATGACTTGGAATGGCAAAGACCTGTTTACCCTGTTCAGAGGTTAAACGCGCAGTAATGAGCGAGCCGCTTTGAATGGTCGCTTCTGTCACAATCGTTGCTAAGCTTAATCCTGCAACCAGACGATTTCGGCGCGGAAACGTATGTTTGTGCGGCTGCGTGTCTGGTAACAGCTCGCTAATGATACAACCACCTTGATCGATAATTTGAGTAAATAACTTATCGCGATGGTTGGGATAGTTTACATCAATCCCTGTACCCATCACCCCAACGGTACGACCTTGATAGTCAGCATTCGCTTGATCCAACGCACCTAAATGCGCGCGTTTATCCACACCCATCGCTAGACCACTGGTAATGATATAGCCTGCCTGCGCTAAATATTGAGCGATATCAAACGTAATTTTTTGTGCATGTGCGGTGGGTTTTCGGCTACCAACGATAGCGATTTGTGCTTGATGCAGGCGCACATGATTACCACGATAAAATAGTAACGGCGGTGGGTCATAGATTTGTAAAAGTTGGGCAGGATAGTCAGACTCATCAGCAAATAGTAGACCATAACGTCCCTCTATCAGTGCTTGCTGAATATTATCGATATTAGTGAGTGTTTGCTCTGGCTGTTCATGACGTTTGAGATGAGTATGGTGAATACCCAATTGTCGCCATGCTTCTACTTTGGCTTGCCAAGCAAGTTCTGCATTTCCAAAGGAAGTAAGTAGCTTATGATAAGCAGATAATGACGCATTCACTTCGTACCACAGCGCCAGTACTGCGCGCTGATCGTCTGTTAAAGAAGAAGTGACTGCGGTCATAGTCCTTTATCTCTTATAGGCAGACTTAGATCAATAAATCTTGTAATAAGCCTGTTGCTCACTTATAAATAAGGAGGCGGTAGTAACTGATCGCCGACATTAAGCGGCAATTCAGAACTAAGTACATACGCATAGCTGATATGATCAAAAGTATTGAAGACCATTAGCATACCTGTTTGTTCATTTGGTAAGCGTACAGGCGTATCTTCATCTTTGATATCACGTACCAAAGCGCCTTTTTGATAGACAGTCAATACATCACCAGGCTTAGCGCCTTCTAAGCTGCCCAGATTAATAGCAACTACACTGCCTTTTGCTGCTGAACTGATTGAGTCCATCACACGTACAATCATGCCACCACGACTGGTATTAGCAGGCGTCGGATAAAACACAGGTGGAATAGAGTTGTTCAATTCAACAAAGACGCGGTCACCTTCACGTACTTCTTTACCATAATTATCGGTCAGTTGTAAGCTACTAACGCCATTGGTTTCGGTAGAAGTAACCAAGCCTGTTGCTACTTGTGTAACTTCTAGACCGATGACGTCGTTTGTCGTGGAATCAGTATACAGCTCACCTTCACGATAAATACCGTAGCGCTGACCGGTGATAAGTGGCACACCTTTCGCATAGACCTTATCACCACTCGCAGTGATTAAGTTACCTTTTTTAGAGGCTAATATATACGGAGTCGTATTAAAATCTTGTGGATTGACAATAACTGTTTTGTCTAGCCAGTGGCGAATAGCCGTCCAAGGAATAGATGGAATGCTATTGGCAGTTGACGTCACTGTTACTGGAGTAGCAGCTACGTTACCAGTAAGTTGCTTTTCAACCCCCGCACAGCCCTCGCCCGTATCCACACCAATGAGCGTCTTACCTTGAATCACACATAAGATAAGAATGTCATTAGGATAGATAAGATTGGGGTTTTTGATTTGCTTGTTTGTCGCCCAAATCTCTTTCCAACGCCATGGACTATCTAAATAGCGTTCTGAGATGTCCCATAAGGTATCGCCTTTTGTGACAGTATAGCGATTAGGCGCATCTGCTTTGAGAGTGGGTGGTGGATTGTTGGCGTGGGCAGTGGTCATTAGCATGGCACTGCTAAAAGTCGTAAGCATCAGTGCTGTTGCTATCTTTTTTAAGCTCATCTTCATTGTTATATCCACAATATGTACCGCTATTACCATCATAATAATCACGCTTGAGTCTATCAATCTAGAATCTCTATTGTTGATACTTAATGAAATAAGTGACAATAAAAATTCAATCAATCCGTTACTCAAGCTGCGCATTTATTATGATGCTTAGAGGGCAGCTGTTCAGTATAATTGGCTGGTTTTGTTCCTAAAAAAGCGTCTAGCACAATGATGACTCGCTGACGCTGTTTCTAATATTACAATTATATCTACCATAACACAATCATAAACACTTTATTACAATAGTGTAACCTTTATATAAATACTTTCTCTGATTTTTTATTTAAGGTAGCTGTATTAAATACTCACAACTAAGCATAGCTATGGTCAAACGCTCAGCATGCTCTAAGCTCATAATTTGACGGTGATTTACGCTGGATTTGGTGTGACATGCTGACGAATTTGCTCAGCAACCAATTCAGCGTCATTATCTAGCACCACCACATGCTGCGGCAAGCTCTCTAGTCCTTCGGTATGAGATGGGCGAGCGATATCAATCTGACCTACTGCTTCAACAATCGTATCTGCAAACTTAACAGGTAATGCTGTTTCCGCACAGACAATCACTTCACCCTCTTGCTGCAACTCTTTGGCGACTTTGATGCCATCAGCAGTATGAGGGTCGACCAACTCACCAAATTGCTCATAAAGGGCTTTGATGGTTTGCAAACGATCACTGTGGGTAGACTTGCCAGCAGCGAATCCATAACGAGTATTAACCGCTTCCATTAGCTCAGATAAATCGAAACCTTGACCAGATTTCACCCCTTCAAACAGCTCATGGACGCGGGTACTATCTTTCTCTAATAGCAGATAAACAAAACGCTCAAAGTTAGATGCTTTTGAGATATCCATTGATGGACTTGACGTTACATAAGTCTTTTCAGTCGGACGCGGCTGATAAGCACCTTGGTTGAAGAAGTCATTCAACACATCGTTTTCATTAGTAGCAACGATTAATCGATCAATCGGTAGCCCCATTTCACGAGCAATGTGACCAGCACAAATATTACCGAAGTTACCTGACGGTACGCTAAAGCTGACTTTTTCATCGTTGCTAGTAGTGACCGCAAAATAAGCTTTAAAGTAGTAAACGATCTGCGCTAGGATGCGACCCCAATTAATAGAATTCACTGTACCTAGATTGTAGGCAGCTTTGAACTCAGCGTCCTGTTGTAACGCTTTGACGATATCTTGGCAGTCATCAAACATACCATCGATAGCGATATTATGAATATTATCGTCAGTCAAGCTATACATCTGCGCACGTTGGAATTCACTCATTTTTCCGTGTGGTGATAGCATAAAGACTTCGATATTTTCTTTGCCACGCAGTGCATACTCTGCTGCACTACCTGTATCGCCACTTGTCGCACCAATGATGGTAATACGTGCGTCTTTTTTCTTAAGCACATATTCAAAGGCGTTACCTAAGAACTGCATCGCAACATCTTTAAATGCTAGTGTTGGACCGTTTGATAATCCTAGGATATATAAATTATCTTCAAGTTTACGAACAGGAACAATCTCATCAGAGCCAAACACCTCGGCAGTATAAGTACGCTCAATGAGGTCTTGTAGATCGGCCGTAGGGATATCTGTTGCAAAACGCTGCATAATCGCCATCGCAAGCTTTGGATAGCTAAGCGCACGCCACTCATCAAGCGTTGCGCTATCGATGTTTGGATAATGCTCAGGTAGCATCAAACCACCATCTGGGGCAAGACCCATCAAAAGCACATCACTAAAATCCATCGGCGCTGTCTGACCACGGGTACTGATATATTTCATTAGATTGTCCTGTCTACAATAATGTTATTCAATAGTTAAAAACGGTTTATTCGGCAGTTTTATGCAACAACGCATAATAAAAACCATCGCCACTCTCGCTATCAATCGGTAAGCACTGACGACCAATCGCCTGTTCGATACCCCAGCTGCAATCCTCCGTAAACTCAATCGCTACCGCATCATTATGATGAGTGATAAAGTCCTGCATTTGCTCAACGTTCTCTTGTTTTAAGATAGAGCAAGTCACGTACAACAGATAACCACCTGCTTTGAGTTGTGGCCATAAGTTATGCAAGATATCAGCTTGCAGTAGCGCCGTCTGTTCGATGTCTTCTTCGGTACGCAGGATACTGATATCAGGATGACGACGAATCACGCCAGTCGCGGTACAAGGAGAATCAAGCAATATCGCATCAAATACCGGCTCATTTGTCGCCGCTTTTTTGTTCTTGCCATGCTGCCATCTGGTTGCATCCGCACAGACAATGTTCAATGCAATGCTGTTCTCTGCTTGCTGCAAATCATGCTGACTCAGATTTAGGCGCTGTAAGTTCTCACGAATACGCTCGATACGTGGTGCTTCATTATCGATAGCCGTTACCTTGACATTAGCATTAGCAGTCGTAGGCGACGTTTCAGCATCATCTTGTTTCACGTGAAACAATGATGATTCATCATTAGCGCTTGTAATCTCTAACCAGTGAGCCAATTTACCACCAGGTGCAGCGCAGGCATCTAAGATGTGTATCTCTTTCTCAACACTGTCGCTGCCACTCTCAGTATCGTCAGCACTGAGCTTAGCCATCAATGCTTGATTAATAATGGGTGCAGCTAATTGCGCATGCATGTCTTGTACACTAGCAGTCCCTAAAGCGAACTCAGGCAAAGCGTTAACAGCAGTGCTTTGATGCAATCTAATACCTTTGGTTGATAGCGTTGTAGCCGCGCTAGACTCTGACGCGTTCAATAATTTAAAACCAGTCGTTAGTTCAACGATGTCCGCATCAATTTCTGCACCATACAATGCATTCTGATAATCTTCTACCGAAGTCACCGATGAGTTTACTCGTAAAAACATTGGTGCTGGTTGGCGTAAGCCTTGTGTTAGCTCATCATACTGCTCGCTCCAGTCTTGCTTAAGCTGATAAGCGAGCCAATTCGGTAGGCTATGCTTCTTATCACACTTCTTACGAAATTTACTTGGATTTTTAGCGACTTTGCGCAAAATAGCATTGACTAAACCAGTAGAATGAGCAAACTCAATCTCTTTGGCAGCTTCAACGGTTTCATGAATCGCAGCATGGTCAGCCACTTCTAAATAAAGCAGCTGAACCAAACCCACTTGAATGGTGGTGCGCACCTCAACTTCATCGATAGGATTGTCTGCAAGTGTATCTAGCAAACGTGCCAGCGCATGCCACTGGCGCAGTGTGGTTAGTAGCAGCGCATGTGCAAAGCCTTTGTCACCGTCATGCAGACTATTTAGTAATGGATCAAGGACACTTGAGAGCGACTGACCATTTTGAATAGCCAGTAAGGTACGAATCACACGCACACGTACGCTACCATTCATAATAAGATTGCTTGATGGTTTGAGCTTGTTATTTCTAGGTGCATTGTTTCTAGGCGCAGTACTGTTGTGTCTCATTAAATTTTATTTCCTTGACGTATCATCGGATAGCGTCTTGTTGAGATAGGATAAACTAGCATTAAGTTAGATTTGGTTATTTTGATTCTGTCGTAAATTTGTCGCCATCATTGAGCTGATTACCATGGCAAACTTGCTCAGCCGTCTGAGGTTTACCGCCTGCAAACTGTAAATGAGTAATGGCTAGAGTCGTGGCTGATAATTCAGCGTCATTCGCTTTGCCACAAGCAACCAAAACAGCATTACGCCCAACACTAATAACAGTACCTGCAGGCTCATTGGTTTGCTGCGACGCATTGATTGGCAAGCTGGCCAATACTTTAACGCGCTGCCCTGCTAAAAACGTATAAGCACCCGGCCACGGTGTCAGTCCGCGAATTTGGCGTTCAATAGCGGCCGCAGGCTGTGTCCAGTCAATCTCACCCTCGGCTTTGATTAGTTTTTCAGCATAATTCGCCTGATTCTCATCTTGAACCACAGCTTGTGCTTGATAATGTGGCAAATCTTGCAACACGGTACTGATTGCATTCGCACCAAGCGCAGCCATTTTATCGTGTAGACTGGCAGCAGTATCATCAGCTTCAATACGAGAGCTGGTTTTGTAAATCATATTGCCAGTATCTAAGCCCTTATCCATCTGCATAATAGTAATACCCGTCTCATCATCCCCTGCCAATAAGGCACGGTGGATAGGAGCCGCACCGCGCCAACGCGGTAATAGTGAGGCATGAATATTTAAGCAACCATGTGTCGGTGTCTCTAATACACCGATAGGTAAAATCAATCCATAAGCAGCAACAATCATGACATCAGGCTGATATGATTGCAGCACTGCTCGAGCAGCCAGACCCTCATCACTTGATTTTTTAAAGGTGACTGGTTGTTCTACAGGGATATCGTTTGCTAGTGCGACTTCTTTCACCGCAGAGGCAGATACTTTTTGGCCACGACCTGCTTTGCGATCAGGCTGCGTGTACACCGCGACAATCTCTATATTCAGCACGTCTTGCTGACTGATTAGTGACTCCAGACTAATAGCGGCAAATTCGGGCGTTCCCGCAAATACTACCTTCAATCGATTGATAGCGAGAGAATCATGAGTGATCGAGGGCGTAGGTAAATCTGATGTAGGAGCAATTGTAGTCATAATCGTGCATTATATAAGGTTAATTCGTTCATTATAGGTGAGTTTCTAGTGTTGTGCCATGATTGTAACGATGGCAATCAGGCGTTACTAATGACATCGTTTATCTTTATAATAGCAGTAGAGCCTAAAAAGCAGAATACTTCTAGCAAACCGACTACCGTACCCAAATTATGATTCACCCACTATGTTTTCTCGTGTCGATATAGGAACACGCTTTCATGCAACAGTTTCAGTCCTTAAGACGCTTACTTATATTTTATGCACTGACATTGTTAACGATGCTAGTGATGTATTATTTCGCGCTCTTTCACGAGATAAAACAAAATAATGAGCAACGGAGTATTGATACCTTCTATTCATTACAATATGAAATGACGGAGCATGTCGGTATAACAGACACTGAAATTTCAAATATTTTAGAAAAACCAGTGTTTAAAAATGTAAGCTACCAGATTGTTTGTATGATGCCATCTGGTCAGACTTTCATCCACCGCTATACTCGCCCTAATGAGCCTGGTTTTACCACTGTTACCTTTCCTACTATTACATCATCACCGCCTAATAACAGTAGCCACAGTGCTTATACACTCAATAGTCGCAATGTAACAGGCACGATCAAGCTTAAAAGCGGTCATCAGATATATATTATATTACGTCATAGATCACTAGATATTAACTGGTTATCTTACCGTTATTGGTTGCCATTGATGACAGCTATCGTGCTGTTTATCATCGGATTACTTTACATGCTCAATCGTCGCGTCGATTGGGAACAGCTATTACTTTATACCGACAGTCTCAACAGTCAAGCCAAGGATGCTTATAGTCCACCACCATTTCTATATAAAAGATCCACACCTGAGTTCTTGCGTTTAGGTCATGCGCTAAGCCGTGTTAATTATCAGCTACACAAGGACTATCGTCGTATAACGACCCTGACGCATCGGCTCGATCGTTTGGTAAATCAAGCACCGTTACCAATGCTAATGATTATGCGTCATGGTCAGATAAGTTTTTTTAATCAACGTTTTGAGCAAGTGTTTACCTGTCCTTCTCAAGACTATGATGATAGCTGCCAACTAACCGACTTTGTGGCTGCTAAAGATAAGCCCACTCAGTTACTACTACAGAAATTATCAAACCTACGTGTCACTCGCACCTTAATTGTTTATGGGTTAGAAAACCAGCAGTCTTACCAACTGCATATCACACCATGGTTTGGCGAACATGGACAAGTTCATGGCTTTACCGCACTTTTTAGCAATATTAATGAATATACCAATCAAATAGAACAACTACAGCAGAAAAACCAACAGCTACAATTACAAATTGATGAATCAAGCGAAGCCCAAGCATTTATAGGTCGTAAGTTACGGATACCACTAGAGAAGATAGTTGATTCGTTGGAACCAATCGACCCTTCAACATTGACGGCGCAAGGCAAGAAAACTCTAAACACATTGATTACAACCAGTCAAAAGATGCTGACTATACTCAATGACACGCTAGCGACAGAGGAAATTGATGTCAGAAAAACACGTCTAAGCATCGAAACGGTTGATATTTATAAAGTAAGCAAAGAAGTTAGCAGCTTAGTCACAAAAGAAGTAAGACAACAAGGGCTAGAGTTGATCTATTTCTTTGCGCCAGACTGTCCTCGTTACATTGAAACTGATGACATTCGGCTACGCCATATCTCATTAAATCTGTTGAAGAATGCTATTAATTTTACAACATCAGGCTATGTCGCTCTCACTGTTGATCGCGTATCTAAAGACAAGGTCACGCCAATAAGTAACCAGTACTTGACGCCTAACAACGATACTATAATGCCTGCGCAAACATCTTATTGGATTCGGTTTAATGTAAAAGACACTGGAGTAGCTATTACTCCTGAGAGAAAAAATCAATTAGTCACTATTTTGAATCAAGACAGTGATCAAACCAATCATAACTTGGTTAAAGACAGTGAAATTAGCCTGAATGATGCCAATAGCTTCGCTCAGTTACTCGGCGGTTTTATCGAACTAAATATTACAGCGGATGAAGAGACGGTATTTAGTCTCTATCTTCCTGAGCGTCATTCCACTTATGAACCGGTATATCATCCTTGTTCGCAGCTGTCTCATATTCACCTTATCGCTATTGTCAACCAACCTTTAGTTGCTAAGCATTTACAACGTTTGTGCGAATACTTAACGATATCCGTGACTACTTACAGTATTTTAGATAGAGCCACTATACAGCAGCTAAAAAACAAATTAACGCAAGATGAGCAGACCGTCATTCCTGTCTTGTTATTGGATTATGAATACAACCAATCCATCAACTTATCAGCTCATGCGAGCAACAAGCATAGTGAACAACAAGAAGTGTTAAACAAACTAGGCACTATGTCTTCACTACCAAAGATATTGCTTAGCATGAAACCTGAAAGACATATTTCCTCTACCATACTAGACCAATATGATGGATTTTTGACCAAACCCTTGGACGCAAGCTTACTAGTTTCTGAGCTGCTCCGCTTAACCTTGTCTGCAAGGAAAAAACTAAACATACTGGTCAAACATCAATATGATAGCAGTCCATCTTTTGTGGAAGAAGATATACCCAAAAAAGAAGTCTTGTCTCCACTGATTCTAGTCGCAGAAGATAGTCCAACCAACCAAAAAATAACCTGCAAAATATTGAGCAAGCTTGGTTATCGTAGTGTAGTCGCAGAAGATGGTCAGCAAGCTCTTGAACAGCTAAAGACTCAACGTCAAGAGATCTCGCTTATTTTAATGGATTGCCGCATGCCAGTTATGGATGGTTTACAAGCAACTCAAGCTATTCGCTTGCAAGGTGATAACATCCCTATCGTGGCATTAACTGCAAACAATACCGAAGAGGACCGTGAAGCTTGTACTCAAGTAGGAATGGATGACTTTTTATCCAAACCTATCAATAAAAAAGAATTAGCAAAGGTGTTACAGCGCTTCATAAAAACCTAGCAAGCTCGTAACGCCAATGTCTCATACCAAAACAGCTACATTCATTACGAACATAGCTGTTTTAATACCCATCACTTTGTGCTCTCGACTATTACTTCATAAAGCCATTATCTGCTAAAAACGCTTCTGTAATCTGACTTTGTGGATTGGGGGCATTCAGCCCTTCTGTTTGCGACTTACCTAATAGACGCTCTAAGTAGCGAGCAACGATATCCACCTCTATATTGACTTTATTACCAACCAACCAGTGTTTGGCAATGTTAGTCACTTGTGCGGTATGAGGAATGATATTGAGACAAACGATGTTATCACGTACAAGATTGGTCGTCAGGCTAATACCATCAACCGTGATAGAACCTTTAGTCGCTGTATAATGTGCCAGTTCTTGGGGTATTTCAATTTCGATGTAGATAGAACGTGCATCTTGTTGCAGCTTACTAACAATCCCTACACCGTCTACATGACCTGCAACGATATGACCACCAAAACGAGTGGTGGGTAGCATGGCTTTCTCTAAATTGACGATATAACCTGCTTTAAGATCCTCAAGCGCTGTGCGAGCGATTGTTTCACGTGAGACATCGACAGAGTAGTGATTACTACCAAAATCCACAACGGTCAAACAAATACCATTTGAAGCAATTGAGTCGCCTAGTTTTACATCGCTAAAATCCAAATCATCGGACTCTATCGTCAAACGTATATCACCACCCGTAGACTGCATGGATTTAACCTTTCCAACACTTTCTATAATCCCGGTAAACATATATGCCTCATCTCATTATTATATTGCCGTTATCGACAACGTATTTCGACTTATTAATTTATTGATCATGTTTGTCTGAACTAAGTTTTTAGTGAAATGTGAATTTATTTCAAACTTATTATGGGATAAGTTGTGGATAAGTAACAGTAAATCAATCCAACTTACCTTTAAAACCCTTGTTTTTGTAGAGTTATCCACAGAAATCTAAAAACCAACTGTATTTAAAAAATTCGATCAAATAAAGTATATACCATTGATTTTAAAGTAATTATTTTAAAAAAACAACAAAGGCTTAGTTTATGAGTTTCATGTGAAACAAAGTTATGCACAGTTTCATGTGAAACATAACCTCACGTACTAGCTCGTTCATACTTAACATACATTTAGAGTCTGTCATTATTTTAGAAATAGCACTAAAAATGAGACATATTGTAATCAAACAAGGAAAATAGCGTAGCTAAAATCAAAATATTAGCCGGCTATTTAATGTTGTTTGGCAAACCTTAACCACTGACTGAACCACTGTTAGTCCATTCAAATAACTACCGATTGAATAGATGATATTCCTAATACCCGACCAGATTAAAAAGAAGCCTTATTACAGCCTGGGGATATCTTGTGTATAACACCATAAAATTATAAAGGTAGCAGGATTAGTTTAAGATCTGAGCCAAGTTGTTCGTGCCTATCGATATCAAACCGCAGCTGCTGGGCTAAAGATATAGGATTGAGATCAACCATGGCTCGTGCTTGTGCTCCGAGTAAACAAGGTGCTTGATAAACAATCATTTCATCTACTAACTGTTGACTCAAAAAGCTACCTGCAACACTCGCACCAGCCTCAATCAATACGTCATAGCATTGATGCTCTTTTACTAAATTTTTTAATAAGGCAGTTAAATCATCATTACGCCAATAAACAGTATCTGTTCGACGACATAGCTGATAATTAGACTGTAGATTGTGTGTTAAACGCTGACGTCTATCCAACACGACCACCATAGGCTTTGGTATTTGTTTAGGTGAAACGCCTAACTGTTCGGATCGAACGTTAAGCTGTGGATCATCAGCTATCACTGTCTCACTACCTGTAATAATAGCGCCACTTTGTGCCCGCAGCTTTTGAACATCCTCACGAGCAGCCGCTGAAGTAATCCATTTTGATTCGCCACTTGCCATCGCTGTACGGCCATCGAGACTCGTGGCAATTTTGAGACGTACATAAGGCATCTGGGTTCGCATTGCCTTCAAAAAGCCACGATTTAATAGCTCTGCTTGCGCCGTTAGTACACCAACCGTAACTGTTATCCCGACGTCCTGCAACATCTTCACACCACGCCCTGAGACCTGTGGGTTAGGATCCAGCCCTGCAATCACGACACGTGTCACACCCGCATTAGTAAGCGCGACTGCACAAGGCGGTGTACGACCGGTATGACTACAAGGCTCTAGAGTTACGTAAGCAGTTGCTCCTTCTGCTTGTCTACCAGCATCTTTGAGCGCAAATACCTCTGCATGGGGCTCACCTGCTTTTGGATGAAACCCCTGACCGATTATCTCGTCCGCTTGAACAATGACACAACCTACTGCTGGATTTGGCCTAGTGGTATATAGTCCTTGTTTTGCTTGCTCGATAGCAAGCATCATAAAGTAACGGTCTTTTGCATCTTGCGCGTGGTTTTTGGTAGACATAAGGATGGACTTAATCAATGATTGAGAGTGGTCTATAAAAGAATAAAAAGCGGTGGGTGTTCAAACACTACATCAGGGTTAATTCGCCTATTTTTCATTTGGACGAATATTAGCAATCTCTTGATGAAATGCATCAATATCTTGAAAGTCACGATAAACGCTCGCAAAACGTACATAAGCCACGTCATCTAACGTTTTAAGCTCACTCATGATAATTTCACCCAAGACCTTACTACTAATCTCACGCTCACCCATCTGCCGAACTCGCTTTTCTATACGGCTAATCATCGCCTCTTGCTCATCGATAGTAATGGGACGCTTTTGCAAAGGTAATAAGATAGAGCGGCGCAGTTTTTCATTATCATAAGGCTCAATTTTGCCGCTTGACTTAATAATTCGAGGCATCACCACCTCTACCATCTCAAAGGTCGTAAAACGCTCTTGACAGCTATTACAAGACCGTCGACGACGCACATGCGCTCCTTCCGCAGCAAGACGCGAATCAATAACCTTAGTATCTGATGCATTACAATACGGGCAGTGCATAGCATTTTCCTTATCTTAATACTGAACAGCGAGAGTCGTTATGTATGGAACAAATGCTAGGAAGCATCCTCAAGTCAATCAATAGTTATCTAGATGGATAAAAATGAGGACACACCGTCAACAAGTAAATAGTAGCGTTACAAATTATAAAACTGCTTAGCTATTTACCAATGCAAAAGCTACCAAATATCTTACCTAATAAATCATCAGCGCTGAACTCACCTGTTATTTCACCCAAACTATTTTGGGCTTGACGCAAGCTCTCTGCTACCAGCTCACCCGCTTGAAATACTGTTAATTGCTCATGCGCCTCTGTCAAATGGCCCATAGTCCGCCTTAATGCATCTAAATGCCTTGTGCGAGCAATGAGACTGTTTTCTGGTGGATGAAAACCTACCTTAGAACACAAGACTTCAACTAACTCATCGATGCCAATGCCTGTTTCACATGAAACATTAACTTGATCATAGCCGCGATCGCTTATCTCAGCTTGTGAGGCTGTTATCAGATTACTATCTGCGACATCACTTAATAGGTCACTTTTATTGGCAATAATCAGTAAGCGCTTCGCTTCTGGCAACTCACCAAACAGCTGCTCAGCGAGCTGTAACGGTGTGCTTTGTTCTTCAACATCGCGAGTCACGTCATAAACCATCAGCAGCATATCAGCTTGCGTGATGGCAGTACGGGCACGCTCAATACCGATACGCTCCACTGTGTCCTCTGTCTCGCGCAATCCTGCTGTATCGGTGAGATGTAAGGTTAGGCCGTTTAGCACCACCGTCTCTTGTAGGGTGTCGCGCGTGGTGCCTGCTACGTCAGTTACGATAGCGCGCTCTTGTCCTGCTAAGCGGTTAAGTAGGCTTGACTTACCAGCATTGGGTCTACCCGCTAACACCACGTGTATACCGTCACGTAATAGCTGACCTTGCTTAGCCGTTGCCAGTACTTGCTGTATCTTAGCCTGTGTTTGCTCTAGTTTGGCTTGTATCACCCCGTCAGATAAGAAGTCCACATCTTCCTCATCTGGGAAGTCTATGGCAGCTTCAACATGCAGACGCACATGAATTAGCTGCTCTAATAGTTGGTTGATTTTTTGTGAAAACTCACCGCTCAATGAGCGAATGGCACTACTAGCTGCTGCCGCACTGGTCGCATCAATCGCATCTGCAATGGCCTCAGCCTGCACCAAATCTAACTTATCATTATCAAAAGCGCGGTAAGAGAATTCTCCTGCACTTGCCTGTTTGGCACCCAACTCAAAGACGCGTGCTAATAGCTGATTCTGTAAGATCATGCCGCCATGACCTTGCAGCTCAATCACATCCTCACCTGTAAATGAATGTGGGCCTTTGAAGTACAATACCAGTCCTTCATCCACAACAGTACCATCTGCCTGATAAAAACGACAAAAGCTGGCCATACGCGGCGTAAAGGCAGCCTTGCCAGTTAATGTACAGGCAATCTCATGGGCACGTGCACCAGATAAACGTATGACACCGACACCGCCACGACCAAGTGGTGTTGCAATGGCAGCAATTGTCGTCAACCCTGATGACTTAGTCGGTTCAGATACAGGGTGCGCTGTTGACGCATTTTCTAAAGAATCCACAGTGACTCTCAATAACTAAAAACCCCATTATAGACGGCTCAATGCAGACTGACAAAGCAAACTTCAAATAGCAGTCGGTTTGAGCTTAGTTTTATCTCACTTTAATATTCCATGCATAAAAAAACCACCGCCTAAGCGATGGTCTTTGGTTGTGCTAACTTACGAATGATTAATCAAGTTCCTTAACAGTACGACGCTTTTGCTCTTCCTCAACTTTTTTATTCACAATATATTGCTGAGTCATACTAAACAAGTTATTCACTGTCCAATATAAAACCAAACCTGCCGGGAAGAACAGCATGAATGCAGTAAAGATAATCGGTAAAAACTTCATAACTTTTGCTTGCATTGGATCAGCTGGCTGCGGGTTTAGCTGCTGCTGTATAAACATCGATGCACCCATCAATAGTGGTAAAATAAACCACGGGTCCATTGCTGATAAATCTTGTATCCACAAGATCCACGGTGCATGACGCAGCTCAACACTTTCAACCAATACCCAATACAATGCTAAGAAGATAGGCATTTGCATCAAGATAGGTAGACAACCCGCCATTGGGTTGACTTTCTCTTCTTTGTAGATAGCCATCATTTCTTGCGACATCTTCATGCGATCATCGCCATGCTCTTCTTTTAGCGCTTTCAATCTTGGTCCGATAGCACGCATCTTCGCCATCGAGTAGTAGCTCTTATTAGAGAACCACATCAGTGCAATTTTAACCAACACTGTCAACAGGATGATAGACCACCCCCAGTTGCCAATGACTTTATGAATACCATCCAAAATAGCAAATAAGACCTTAGATATTGGCCATAGCAAGCCATAATCAACCGTTTTATTCAGACCTACAGAGACATCTTTTAGCTCTGACTGAACTTTTGGACCGGCATATAGTGTGGCATCTAATGTTAATTGCTTGTTTGGCGCTACATTGACTGGCTTACTATTAAAACCAATAAAGTAATCGTCACCTGTCTCACGACTAAAGAAAGTACCAGTAAAGTTATTAGGCGTCCATGCAGATACAAAATAATGCTGCACTATACCAACCCAACCTTTATCGCTGCTAGTAACCAACTCTCCATCATTAAACTCATCAAACTTCAGTTTATTGTAAGGATCGTCAGGTGTACCCCACGCACCGCCTAAATAAGTCGCCATGCTTAGCACGCCTTTGTTAGAAGTACCTGGATCTTTACTATCATCACGCTTTAACTGCGCAAACATTTGACCTTGCCAAGCAGCCGTAGATGCATTTTGAATTTTGTAGCTAACATCAATCGGATATTTGCTTTCAGTAAAGGTAAATGTCTTAGTAATTGTCACGCCATCTTTTTTGTAAGTTAGCGGTACAGACAGTGTTTGCTGTCCTTCTTCCATTACATAATTATTAGCAGTATGACTGTAATTAGCACGACCTTCTGCCGTATCAATGCCATTTTGACCAATCAGGCCAGACTGAGCCACATAGACACGATTGCTGTCATTCTCTAACAGTACAAACTGCTCATCGCTGTTTAGCGTTGCGTCGTATTGTTTAAGCGCAGCATAAACAATATCACCACCTTCTGGATTAATTTTTATATCATAGCGATCGGTGGTGACCGTAATTAGACCTGTGTCTTTAGTAGGCGTATTGACCGTAGCCACAGTTGCATTATCAACAGGTTGTGTTTGAGCCGGAATATCACCTGCTGCACTGGTCGAAGATGGAATATCAGCACCTACTGAAGATGTGGTTTCTGGCTGTACATCCACCGCTGGTGCATCGGCATAATCATCTCGCCATGCCAAAATCAGCAGATAAGCGGTGATTAACATCGCAATGATGATCATCACCCTAAATATCTTTTGCATAAACCTTTCCTAGATTAAAAATTAGGGAATGAAAAATTAGGGCATGTGTCATGACTGTACAGCACAGTTGTCCTCGCATCTAACAACAGTATTGGTAGTCATTTACATAAAATGTGCATCATTTTACTAAAAATCAGCCTTAAATGATACCAAGAGTGTGGATAACTTGTGGGTAACTCAATAGCAGAGATACCCACAAGTTATCCACACTCACTTTGATTCGAACGTCATCAAATGATTAAGACGTGAAACATAGCTTTTATTATCTCGATAAACACCTATTCCTTGGCTATTTATATTTGAAGAGCAAGTAGAGGGTAGATAATGATATTTATAAGAAGCTAAAGGTACAGGCACAAAATCTATACCATGTCCGCCTAAAGGATGACATCTACCAATACGTTTCAACAACAACCAACTACCAGTTCGGGCCCCATGCCAACGCAACGCTTGTTTGCCATAATTTGAACATGTTGGATAGTATCTACAACGGGCAGGAATGACAGGACTAATTATTTTTTGATAAAAGAAAATTAAACCAAATAAAATTATTAAAAATATTTTGTTTATTTTTTTTAAAAAAATATTCATTTTATTTTTTTTCTATTTTTTTAAAGATATTATTTATTTCATTTTTTAATTCTTTTTTATTTAATCCTTCTATAGATTTTTTCACAATAAAAACAATATCTTTATCTTCCATTTTAATATTTTTTAAACGAAATTGTTCTCGTATTTGACGTTTAATAAGATTTCGAGCAACTGCAGTAGGTACTTTACGCTTTGTAATAGCCATGCCAACTCGTGGCTTGTTACGCGTATTAGAACGTACAAAGGCCATCAGATGACTCTGATGAAGCTTCCGTTCAGGTGCATCGAACACCACGCGAAAATCCGCTGGTGTTAGCAGTCGTTGCTCTTTAGTGAAACGAGCAGTAGGTATAGCTGAAACAGTATTTGACATATTAAAACCCAGTAAAAGCGCTCATGGTGAGATTAGAAATAATAGCAAAATATAAAGACAAAAAAAGCGCCGATTCGGGCGCTTTTGATATATGGCTAAATGTCAGTTGTAATAGTTGACTATCATAATCTATAAATAATAGAGATCTAACAAGCACTATTAGCCATGCTTATCATCGTCTACTAATTATACAGTAAGACGATGACGGCCTTTAGCACGGCGACGAGCTAAGACCTGACGGCCTTTTTTAGTTGCCATACGAGCACGGAAACCGTGAGTACGTTTACGCTTGATCACGCTTGGTTGGAATGTACGTTTCATAACTCACCTATCAAAATAATGGACTAAATTCGTAATAACGGAGGATTATACCACCGCATACTATCTTGGTCAATGAACTAATTTAGTTGATATTCATATCCCTAAAAATTTGGTCATTAAAGTAACTTATCTGCTTGTTGGTTTTAATAGAAATATATTTTACACGTCCAGTTAAACCAACTTAGAACACGTATTTATTTGAGCTGAATTTTAAAAGTTATCCACAGTTTGTCTCGAACTCTATAATAATAAACTATTAATATATATAAGTATTGTTGTTATTGGTAGATGTTTTTTCTGTGGTTAAGTTATATTTATCCTTTAAAATCATATTTTTAAGGTATGGATAATGCTGTGGATAACCTGTGGGTTAAATATGGATAAGTTGATTATTCTACTTATCCACAAAACTATCCACAATATTATCCACAAAAAACAAGGTGTTATCCACAGGGTAACTGTGGTAAATTAACCTCCTGTCCGATATGTGTTTCTGCTCAGCTTGCCAATATAGTTTTGAGTTGAGTCCTCAGAAGCTATGCTAGTGCTTAAATAGCGGTTTATATCATTGAGACATATCTATTATTTCAGATCATAGGGTTAGTATTATTCATGATAGACACAGTAAATATTTGGGATAAGTGTTTAAACGACTTGCGCTATAACGTCAAAGACAACGTATTCACTATGTGGTTGAGACCTTTATCAGCCCATCAGGAAGAACAAACCCTTATCATACTTGCCCCTAATGATTATTTTGTTACTTACATCAAAAAAAACCATTTACAAGATATTCAGCAGCTGGTTACTAAGCATAGCCAAGGTAGTATCGAAGAGGTTATTGTCCGTGTTGATAATGTGGGGCATGACACAGATGATAGTACCCAGTTGTCATCAGGCTCTTTATTTGTAGAAGATAAGCACTCCCCTACCCTTGCAGAATCTAATTTTGAAACGATTCATCATAACAATGCGAAAGCAGATATTGATGCCAATACGCGTCGTGCTGCTTTAGTAGACTCTACTGATGCAAAATCGTTGAGCTATCTAAATCCAGATTTTACATTCGAGACATTCGTTACTGGTAAGTCCAATAACCTTGCTTACAAAGCTTGTTATGAGCTCGGAAAACGCCAGTCGAAAAACCGTCACAATCCTTTATTTATATACGGACCTTCTGGTTTGGGGAAAACGCATTTAATGCATTCTGTAGCACATCGCTATTTGAAAAATAATCAAAGTTTTTATTATTTCACTTCCGAAAAATTTATTAATCAATTAGTTTATTCATTAAGAAATAATAAAATAGAAGATTTCAAAAAGAAAATTAAAAAAGTGGATTTATTAATTGTAGATGATATTCATGTATTGGCAGGGAAAACAAAAAGCAGTAATGAATTTTTGACTTTGTTTGCTGATTTCACCAGCGGTGATAAGCAACTGATTTTGGCTTCTGATAGACATCCATCGCAGATGACGGAGTTTGATGAACGCTTTAGATCTCGATTTTCTTGGGGGCTAACGGTCGCAGTTGATCCACCTGAAATTGATACTCGTGTACAAATCTTGCAAAAGAAGGCAGCTTCGTACGGTATGACGTTGCCTAAAGAATGTGCGCTATTTATCGCTCAAAACGTGGTATCAAACGTCAGGCGATTAGAAGGTGCTTTAAATCAAGTCTTTGCCAATGCCAATCTGACAGGCGCACAGATAACCCTTGAAATGGTGCAATATGCGTTAAAAGATATTGTAGCCATGCGCGTACAAGCCGTTAATATGGATAATATTCGCAAAGTGGTTGCTGAGTATTATGATGTGACCATTAAAGATATTATGGGTCGTAAACGCACACGCAGTATTGCTAGACCACGTCAAATAGCGATGGCGCTATCACGTGAGTTGACGGGAGATAGTTTTCCTGAGATTGGTCAATCATTTGGTGGGCGCGATCATACGACAGTGATGCATGCTTGTGATAAAGTGAATGAATTACGTGCAGCAGATCCAGCGTTTGATAAAGATTACAAGACGCTGGCTTTAATGTTACAAGCTGGTTAGTTACCTGCTATATCACTATGTTTTAGTCGTATGATATGATTTATAATATTGAAAATCTAAGCGCATAGCTAGTCAATAGATTATCGTCAGTAGACAGGGTATTATTGAGTCATTATTTTAAATTTATAAAAATAAAGCCATTTAAATAAGAGTAACTAAGCATGCAATTATCGATTAATCGAGAGTCGTTACTAAAAGCCATTAACCTAATCGCCAAAGCTGCTGATAAGCGTCATAACATGGTCATTTTGGGCAATATCAAGTTGCAGCTATCTGAATCAGAGCTGGTTTTGACGGCTTCTGACTTAGAAGTAGAACTAACATCGACATTAAAATTGCCTGCAGGTGCTTGTGTTCAAGCAGGTACAACAACACTACCTGCAACAAAACTAAAAGACATCTGTAAGTCTTTGCCTGCACAAGCTCAAGTTAATCTTGCCACTCAAGAAAATGAGCGCTGCCTGTTAACCAGTGGTAAAAGCCGTTTTACCTTAGGGACATTACCGAGTGAGGATTACCCTAGCTTAGGTAATCCTGAAAATATCACACCATTGACTATTAGTCGCAATCGCTTGACAGATTTGATTCATAAAACCCAGTTTGCGATGGCGATTCAGGATGTGCGTTACTATTTAACAGGTATGCTGTTTGATGTATCACAGCAGCAATTAACGACTGTTGCGACTGATGGACATAGACTGGCTTTGGCGCGTAGTGTGATCGATGTCAGTGCTGATCTGAATATGCAGGCTATCTTGCCACGCAAGGCTGTCATTGAGCTTGAGCGCTTGGCTGCTGAGCTTGGTAAAATGTTGGGTGATAAGGATAATGCAGTAATATTGAGCTTTGGTCGTGAGTTTTTGCAAGTTAGCTTACCGTTTGGTGATGTCGATAGTGCAGGGCAGGTGAGTGATAACTTGATGGTGACTTTCACAGCGCGTTTGATTGATGGAAAATTCCCAGACTATCGCCGTGTCATGCCAAGCAATACTGACAAATTGGCGTTATTCAACCAAGAAAAAATGACTGACGTACTACGCCGTGTAGCGATTTTGAGTAATGAAAAATCTCGCGGTGTGGTATTCAACTTTGCCAGTGATGGCATGGTAGAGGTGCGTGCAAACAACGCTGAGCAAGATGAAGCAGTTGAGATGATACAAGCTAAGTATCAAGGTGAGCCGATGGAGTTGTCATTCAACGCAGCTTACCTGCAAGATGTTCTCAGTGTGATTCAAGGAGATTTGCAAATGCATATGAGCCAATCAAACGCTTCAGTGTTGGTTAACCAGCTAAATGACGAGTTCCATCAGTATGTCATTATGCCAATGCGTATCTAGTTGTTATTCATTTTAGAATACTAATCTAGCGTAATTTATCTATTGTGTTATTCGACTTTTGCTTGCCAAATATACCTACTTGCTGTTCAGTAGGTAGGCAATAAAATAGGCGGCTCTCGTTATTATGATTGAACGTCTACAAGTTTCATGCTTACGCAATTTGACGCAAGTTAATCTAAATTCAGCTGCTTGCAACGTCATTGTTGGTGAAAACGGGAGCGGTAAAACCTCGTTACTTGAAGCAATATTTTTGTTATCAAGAGGCAAAAGCTTCCGTCATCATCAGCCCAAACGCTATATTCAACATCATCAGAATGCAGTGACTGTACACGCTTGTCTCAACGATAGCAGTACCTTAGCCATTCAGAAACAAACAGACGCAACTACCGTTCTGCGGCTTAATCAAACCACTGTATACAATCAAAGTGTCTTAACCGAACAGTTACCAACATTACTGATAGATCCGTCAACGATGGATATGTTAGAGCAGGGCAGTGCCAGTCGACGACAGTTACTGGACTGGTTAGTGTTTCACATGAAACAAGGTTTTCATCCGCAATGGGTAGCTTACCAACGTCTACTAAAACAGCGCAATAGTCTACTAAAAAAGACGAGGCAATTAACCCAAGTACAGCTCTCTGAACTAAAATCATGGGATAAAGGTCTTAGTAATCATGCTGCTCTTATCCATCATTATCGTGAGCGGATATTTACCGAATGGAAGCCTTATTTTGCTGAGAGCGTTTCACAGTTGTTGCCGTCTTATTCGGAACAATTGAGCTTAAGCTATAATGCTGGCTACGATACCACTGTAGCGTTGGATGTACAGCTGAATGAGCGTTTAGAGCAGGATTTGCAGTTGGGCTATACCCGCATTGGCAATCATCGCGCTGACATTCATGTGCATTGGCGCTCTAATGAGGTAGCAGAGTATAATAAAGAATCTTCAAGCGTGATGATAGAGGCTGAAATAAACGAAAAACTGCCTGTTTTAAAAGAACAAGCAGCGAATGTACTGTCTCGTGGTGAAAAAAAACTTCTCATAACAGCATTAAGGTTGTCACAGCTGCCACTGCTTCTTAATGCGACAGAGGACACTGATTTGTCTGTTTCAGCATCGCAACCGCGTATTACGCCAGTAGTATTATTGGATGATATTACGGCAGAGCTTGATAATAGGGCGATAGAGATCTTATTATCGACTTTATCACAGTTGCCATGTCAGGTATTTATGACCAGCTTGACGGATGATATCGTACCATTCATCGAAAGGTTTTGGTCACACCATAATATGTTTCATGTGAAACATGGTCAGATTTTGTCTTTATAAGCGCTTTTTTGTACTGTCTATTTTACCCTGATTTATCACCTCGTAAATTTTTTAGATTTGCTATTGTTTTCCTATAATCAAGGTTATCTTGAGGCGGCTTTAGATGCCGATAAAGCTACCAGTAAACAGTGACTTAGAAGCAAAAAAATGCTAAAATTAAGCTTTATTTTTATCCTGTTTTCAGCAAGTTGTTTGATGATGTTGAATAGATCGTCTTTACTGTCTGTTTCTTTATAAGATATTGATAATATTGTGTTTAATCCACAAGGCTAGTTTTGATAATGTTTAAAAAAAAGAAACGAGCGTTAGCGTGATTTAAATACCGACTTTATGTTTTTTGAGTCGCTGTCATATCCTATAAATTTTTGGCTGATTTCGCTTTAGCCAAACTTGTACATCAAAATTTTCGACAATAAAAGTTACGTCCAAAATGACGTTATGAGGCATCATCGTAGTGGTGGGTCCATGACAAACGGCTGATTATGGCTAGATTAAGGAAGACACATGAGTGATTCATTACCTACCGACCACGAGCAACTGATATCTGACGCTATGGAAGAAACTACAGTATCTGCTGCGGTTTCTGAAGCATCACCTTCTGATTATAGCTCTAAAGATATTCGTGTCTTGCGCGGATTAGAGGCAGTACGCGTACGTCCAGGTATGTATATTGGTGACACCGATGATGGCACAGGCTTACATCATATGGTCTTTGAGGTAGTAGATAACTCTATTGATGAGGCGCTTGCTGGTCATTGTGATCAGATTGATATTATTATCCACGAAGATGAATCTGTTAGCGTTATGGATAATGGTCGCGGTGTGCCTGTTGATATTCACCCAGAAGAAGGCGTGTCTGCGGCACAGGTTATTATGACCGTGCTACATGCCGGTGGTAAATTTGATGACAACAGTTATAAAGTCTCAGGTGGTCTACATGGTGTAGGTGTTTCGGTAGTAAATGCGTTATCTGAAAAGCTTGAGATGAATATCTGGCGCGAAGGCTATCATTATCATCAAACTTATACTGATGGCGTACCTGATGCTGATATTCAGCGGATGGAAGCCACTGATAAGACGGGTACGCAAATCCGTTTTTATCCAAGTGCCAATATCTTTACTGGAACTGTTTTTGAATATGATATTTTAGCCAAACGTTTACGTGAGTTATCGTTTCTTAACTCAGGTGTGCGTATCGTATTGACTGATGAGCGTATCGATAAGCACCATGAGTTCGAGCACAAAGGTGGCTTGTCAGAGTTTGTCAGCTATATCAATGCCGGCAAAGATGGCATCAATGAAGTATTTCATTTTACCAGTGACCAGGATGACGGTATTAGTGTCGAAGTGGCGCTACAGTGGACAGATACATATAACGAAAAAGTACTGTGTTTTACCAATAATATTCCACAGGGTGATGGTGGTACGCATTTATCTGGTTTCCGTTCAGCACTCACACGTGGTTTAAATAGCTACATGGATCGCGAAAACTTATTCAAAAAAGAGCGAGTCGCTGCGACGGGTGATGATGCTCGTGAAGGTTTAACTGCTATCGTTTCTGTAAAAGTACCTGATCCAAAATTTTCGAGTCAGACCAAAGATAAGTTGGTATCAAGCGAAGTCAAATCTGCTGTCGAATCTGCGATGCATGACAAATTTAACGATTATTTGTTAGAAAATCCGAGTGCAGGTAAAGCAATCGCAAGCAAGATTATCGATGCAGCACGTGCCCGTGATGCGGCCCGTAAAGCGCGCGAGATGACGCGTCGTAAGACAACGTTAGATATTGCGGGCCTACCCGGTAAGTTGGCTGATTGCCAAGAAAAAGACCCAGTATTGTCAGAACTCTATATTGTGGAGGGTGACTCTGCAGGTGGTTCGGCTAAGCAAGGTCGTAGCCGTAAGACGCAAGCAATTTTGCCACTAAAAGGTAAAATTCTAAACGTTGAGCGTGCGCGTTTTGACAAAATGCTGTCTTCTGCTGAAGTGGGCAACTTGATTACTGCGCTTGGCTGCGGCATCGGTCCTGACGAATATAATCCTGACAAAGTACGCTATCATAAAATCATCATCATGACCGATGCCGATGTTGATGGATCACACATTCGTACGTTGCTATTGACTTTCTTCTTCCGCCAAACGCCAGAGCTAATCGAACGTGGCTATATTTATATCGCTCAGCCACCGCTATATAAAGTGAAAAAAGGTCGTCAAGAGCTATATCTAAAAGATGATGAAGCGCTCAAAGCATACTTATTGTCTTCAACAATCGATAATACTA
Source organism: Psychrobacter sp. AOP31-B2-9 (assembly GCF_052378005.1). Lineage (NCBI taxonomy): Bacteria > Pseudomonadati > Pseudomonadota > Gammaproteobacteria > Moraxellales > Moraxellaceae > Psychrobacter > Psychrobacter sp. AOP31-B2-9. The sequence continues at coordinate 10,956 of NZ_JBQSXG010000018.1, read as the reverse complement.
AGTTGCATATTAGTGCCGATGCGCCTGCGATTACTGGGCAAGCGCTTGAAACACTGCTCAATGATTATAACCAAACTCAGTTGATCAAAGCACGTCTGCAGATTCGCTTCCCAGCGGTAATTTTGGACGCATTGACGCATACACCAAAACTTAGTACTGACATGACTTATGATGAGTCTGCCATGAAATCGTGGAAAGCAGCGATGCAGACTAAGCTTGATCACTTCGGTAGCGATCTGAGTCCTGAGATTGAACTGGTTAATATTCATGCACCACAACCAAAAAATATGGATGCAGCCGCTGTAGATCTGTTAGGTATGACGCCAGTTACATCGGCTGAAGAGGGCGAGGCGGTTGATAGTGAAGAGGTATCTACCAAAGCACAGTGGTTACCACGCATAACGGTCTATGTGCATCAGTTAGCACATCATTATCTACTTGATGCCAGTTTTGTTAACTCTGGTGAGTATAGTAAGCTGCTTCGTCTGTCTGCTGAATGGAATACTTTGCTTGAGGATGATGCTTTTATCCGCCGTGAAGCCAGTGCTGGTACGACTAAAGATATTCCAATACGTGACTTCGATTACCTGTGGCAGCAAATGATGGCTGATGCGCGTCGCGGTCTAGCGATTCAACGCTACAAAGGGCTAGGGGAGATGAACGCCGACCAGCTTTGGGACACAACAATGGATCCTGAAAATCGTCGCATGCTACGCGTCACCATCGAAGACGCCATCGCTGCGGATCATATGTTTACCTGCTTGATGGGCGATCATGTCGAACCACGCCGTATCTTCATTGAAGAGAATGCATTGACGGTTTCTAATCTTGATATCTAATCTTGGACCTTAAGTTTGATATCTGAGTTTGGGACTTGTTCTAATAGCATGTAAAAATACCGCTTTGGCATCCAAAGCGGTATTTTTGTTTCACGTGGAACAAAAATCTGACTATTTTACGAGAAAAACAAAATGATTGAGGTGATACTACTTGCTATCGCTTTAGCGATGGATGCGTTTGCAGTCGCGATCGGGCTAGGTGCTAAATCACAAAAGCAAAGTCATTATTATGTGCTGCGTTTGGCTGTTTATGCTGCTTTATATTTTGGCATTGCACAAGGTGTGATGCCGCTCATAGGCTACTTATTAGGTGCGGCACTGTTGGGTTGGTTGGCAGCGGCTGCGCCTTGGATTGGTGGTTTTATTCTTATCGCTCTCGGCGGAAAGATGCTTTACGAAGTGTTCTTTGGAGTTAATGGGACTGATGAGGCTAATGAAGTTGATGAAAGTGCTGAAAATAAAGAGGTTGAGGTGAATGCTGATACTGTTTTAGTCAACAGTACCGTGCAAAAACAGATCAGTCAGCGCACTTTGTTTACCCTCGCCATTGCGACCAGTATCGATGCGATGGCAGCGGGATTTACGCTCAATTTATTGGCAATCAATGCTTGGTTAGCTTGTCTGATTATTGCCATCGTTACCGCTGTATTTGGCTTATTTGGTGTTTATCTAGGTTGGCGCTCAGGGACGTGGTTAGAAGATAAAGCAGAAGCGTTGGGCGGTATGGTACTTGTCTTAATCGGGCTGAAGGTGATGTTTTTTGGCTAATCTATAGTTGATTCACTATAAAATAAATACAGCGATACGGGTTACGTTTTGCGCCGCCTCTGTCTGCGTAGGCACAGCAAGCAAGAAAAAAGTAACCCATATCATGTAGTTGCACCTCTTTTATTTAGGACTGGCTATACTTAGGTTTTTACTTAGTTTTAATAAAGATTAGCCTTTATTAAAATTAGTCGTTGTAAAAATTAATCCTTAAAAAAAGGCACCGCTTTGATATTCAAAGCGGTGCCTTTTTTTGTTTCACGTGAAACAAGGTGTGAGTAGTCTTGTTTAGTGATTACTCTTCGTCGGTATCGAAACGCCATGCCAATAGACGCGTGCTTTTTTGGCCTTGGCTCATCTCAATGATACGCATTTGAGTGACATTCAATTGCTTTAGTAGCAACTGTAAAGGCTTTACGTTTTCAGACTTTGAGACGAGGCTAGTAAACCAACCGACATGCTCTGCAAAGCTCTGACTCTCTTTTATCATCTTGGTTAAGAATGCAATCTCGCCACCTTCACTCCACAGCTCTTTATGTTGACCACCGAAGTTTAGGTTTTGTGCGGCATTCCCTGACTTGGTTGAATGACGACTGATTTGAGGGCTTTCGTTTTTACCACGATGGCGTTGTAGGTTATGCTGCTTACGGCTATTGGCTTCCATTGCCTCTTCTAAAGACGCATGAAACGGAGGATTACAAACCACGATATCAAAATAATCCTGACGACCAATGATGTTTTTAAAGATAAATTTAGGCTCAGGCTGGAGCTTTACTTTAACTGAGTTTTTTAGTTTTGGGTTTGAGTCACAAATTAACGCTGCGGTATTGACTGAAATAGGATCAATGTCGCTTGCGGTAAAGCGCCAGCCATAACTCTGGCTGCCAACGATAGGGTAGATGGCACTAGCACCAGTACCGATATCAAGCGCGTGAATCTCTTTGCCTGTCGGCGGTGTGTTATCAGCATTTACGTGAGTGGTTTGCGCCAATAAATCCGCGATGTAGTGAATATAATCTGCACGACCAGGGATAGGCGGGCATAGATAGCCTTCAGGAATATCCCAAAACTTGACCCCATAATAGTTGGCCAACAGTGCTCTATTGAGCACGCGCACAGCCTGATGATCCGAGAAGTTAATCGTCGACTCACCTTTAGGATTGGTAATCGTATGTTCAGCAAGCTCGGGTAAGGCGCGAGTCAGTACCGCAAAGTCATAACGACCTTGGTGCGGGTTACGTGGGTGCAGCTGACCGAGTTTTTTTGCGGTCGCAGGAGATCTGTTTCTGTGCTTACTGTTCGAGGGATAACTGGTCATAGTGCGTGGCTTTGATGTTTGAATATAATCAACCATTTTAGCAGATTTCGCCGCAAACAAACGTTTTATCGGTTACGTAAAATGAGGTTTAATCCCAATACTATCATCGCTGTACCTAATACGCGGTCGATCCAATGCTCAAACCTTTGAAAGCGGCGGTGAATAGCAGGGATAGAGAGTAGCATTACGACCGTACTAAACCATGACATCTGTAAGATCATCATCCATACGCCATAAATAGCCAGTTGCCAAAGCGGTATATCAGGCGACAATACCAGCGTAAAGATAGCGACAAAATAGACAGGCGCTTTTGGATTAAAGACATTACAAAAGAACCCGCGACGTATAGTGGCAAACGTTGATTCTGTATTATTAGGGGGTTTTTGAAGGGCAGTAGGGTTATCAGGCATAGGATTGCCAGACAGTGCTGTTTGATGGATAAACTTCTCTTGTGAAGTATCAGAGTTTGAGGCTATGTCCTCAATTGGCGTTGATGGCTTTTTAGGCTTGGCTTGGATGCCCTGCCAACCGAGATAAATTAGATAACCACCGCCCAACCATTTAATGGTAGTCAATAACGGCTGCGAGTGAGCAATGACCGTCGCCAGTCCCAATACCGAGTAAATAATATGCACGGCAAGACCTAAGGTAATACCGAGACTACAAATCAAACCAGTGCGTCGACCTTTTGCCAATGTCTGCTGCGATACTAAGACAAAGTCAGGCCCTGGTGAGGCGGCAGCGAGTAGATGGACGCTGGTGATAAGCAAAAAACCGTGCCAAAATTCCATAAAGTGCTCTGAGTGATGTCTTAAGTTGGATAATGGTTACACTGAACGCAAATGAGGTCAACTGATATTAAACTACGCTTTATTCGTGGCAGTTCTGCTGCTTGTGTTATAGCGCGAGGGTGTCTATATTAAAAGTGGGTCTATCGACAAATTTCTGTGAGTAAAGTCTCGAGATTTGACCATATAACCACCTACTATATAACCAACCACTATAAGACAATGATTACTTGAACAAGGATGAAACCATGACTACGGACAGTAACAGCACAGACAATCGCATCACTTATGACACGCAAGGCCACGTTTGCCTTGTCGGGCTCAATCGTGCCAATAAACGTAACGCCTTTGACAGTCATATGATCGGGCAGCTGTCTGATGCGATGACCCGCTACGAGCAAGACGACAACTTACGCTGTGCGCTGATATTTGCCCATGGTGATCACTTTACCGCTGGGTTGGACTTGGTCGAGTTACAAGACAAGCTAAACGATGGCGTGTTTGAGTTTAATGATGATCAAATCGATCCATGGGGTATCAGTGGAAAACTACGTACTAAGCCTGTAGTCGTCGCGGTTAAGGGCACGTGCTTTACCGTAGCTATCGAGCTGATGCTAAACAGTGACGTGGTGATCGCCAGTGATAACTGCAACTTTGCACAAATGGAAGTCCAGCGCGGCATCATGCCATTTGGTGGGGCGACGGTACGCTTTGTCGCGGCTGCAGGCTGGCAAAAAGCCATGCCGTATCTACTTACTGGTAAAGCATTCGATGCGCAGACGGCTGATAGACTGAATCTGGTCAGTGAGGTAGTAGCTAATGGGTCTGAGTATGAGCGCGCATTGACGTTGGCACAAGAAATTTGCAAAGCTGCGCCTTTGGGCGTCAGAGGTACATTATCATCAGCGCAAGATGCGAGCCGTAATGGGGCTGCGACCGCATTAGCCAATATCCATAGTTATCTGCCGCCGCTGTTTCATTCAGAAGATGCAAAAGAGGGCGTAATGGCGATGGTTGAGAGACGTGAAGCTGAGTTTACGGGACGCTAGGGCTGCAAATGATTAAGTCTTCAATGTCGCTATTTAGGTACCAGCATAGCGGCATTGATGATATTTTTTAGGCGTTTTCCTCGAGATATCGATAAGCGGTTATCGTTCGATTGGTTATCGTTATGATACAGCCAGCAATGATAATGATGAGAGTGACTAACATAGTCAGAGTCTGAGCCCATAATAGTGGCTCAATCGCTGTCACGATACAAGTGGCGGTCAGCAGTGCCATGCGATGCTGTTTGGCCATCGGTCCTGCAAAGTTAGCAGGCGCCCCGATACTCACAGATAGCGTACGGACATACGCAGTTAATACGGCAAGCAATCCTGCCGCCCAGCCCAGTATGGCCGCCCAGTCCACCACTGTAACGGCGTAACCAGCCGCAATCAATATCAGTGGGTCAGCGATTCGATCAGGGATATCGTTGTACAGCTCTCCTGCCGCTGTGCCTTTACCGCCTTCGACGGCAACCATACCATCAAATAGATTACACAATAAGCGACATTGAATAAATAGGGCTGCTGCGATGGGTAGTAACCACAAGCTAATGCCGTTTGCGTAAGGTAGGGCAAAGAGACAGATCGCGGACAGTGCTGCAAACACCACGCTCAAAATCGAGATTTGGTTGGGTGTGATGTTTTTATTACTCAGCCACTGCGCGATACTTTTAGCAAAACCTGCGCTACGGACTTTTAGGGGGCGACGACCTTCGATTTCAGACATGGTGTTCCTTAGCGTGGGTCGCTGTTTTATTTAACTTTAGTGCCGTTACTACACAAAAAGTAAAAGCAACCGTCAATGCGGGTGCGATAGTGAGCAGTATCTTTGAGGTACCTGCCAATGTGTGCGCTAGTATCAGTGCGCTGCCAGTCAGGCTGACTGAAATGATAGCTGGCAGGATGATACGCAAAGGCGTCTTTGGTAGTAGATGAAATATAAATGTCACCATGTGTACCAGTATTAGAGTAATGCAGAAGCTGGCTAGTGCTTGGGTAAGTGCGGATATAAGTCTAGTATCTGACCCGCTATTGGCGTAATAAGCCCAACTGCCCCAAATAATAAAAGCGAGTGCCGCAGAGCTGATGTTAAACGCTAGACTTAGGCGGGTTTTTTCCTGGTGCACGTTGGTTTCCGTATAGAGCGATAGCATCAATTTTGCAAGCCATATTGAAGTATCTCTTGCACTTTATTTGCTGTATCAGTATGGATTTTTATGGTTGATTGATCTTGAATTAATCGTATAGAGCTGACTATAATCGATTTTAACGTATATCGTTTTGTAAAACTAGGTGCGGATTACTCATGTGAAAATGGATTTATGTACTAAAAAGAGTCTTCTTGTGTTTTAGAGCCGCTCTGTATGGTTGAGTTCAAATATTTTCGATACAAGGAAACCGAGTGCAAGCTATACCTTAGTAAGGTCAGCAGGGGTGACGATGCAGCAGATTTATATGAATGTGACTATATCTTGCAGATCACAGTGGTTGAACGTTGTGAAACTGAGTTGATAGGTCGTTAGACTTAACAATATAAGGTCAACTATGATGAAAAGGTTATTGCTATCAGCAGGTCTGTTGTTATGTATGTCATCAGGACATGCAGACGTTCAAACGTATACGCCAACACATGACAAAAACCATACCCATACGAAAATACAAGGCTGCGACAAGATCGAAGCTTACGATGATTATCTCCTTGAAGAATCTAATATTCTAGAAGCAAATATAGACACCCAAGGGATAATTGATGCTTGTCAGTACGCGGTATCAGAAAACCCTAATAACCCCTATGATATTTATCAATTAGCCCAAGCTTATTACAATCATAAGGATTATGCCCAAGCCTATGATTACTATCGTCAAGCTGCCGAGGATGGTTATGCCCCTGCCGAGCAAAGTCTGGGTAAGCTTTATAGGATGGGCCGCGGGGTTGTTCAATCTGATGCTGAAGCGGCGAAGTGGTTTTTGAAAGCGGCAAAGCAAGGAGACGTCCATGCGCAGTCTGATCTGGGCGGAATGTATTATCAAGGTCGTGGCGTGGTGCAATCTCATGAGCAAGCGCTAAAGTGGACATCATTGGCCGCCGAACAGGGTGATTCTTATGCTCAGTATAATGTGGGGCTTATCTATGAGACGGGTAGAGGCGTCACTCAGTCATACGAGAAAGCAATAGAGTGGTATCAAAAATCTGCCGATCAAGGCAATACTTCTGCGCAATCCAAACTGGACTACCTGCAACGTTAGTTTTATCTCAGCGATTATTTAACTATTAGGTAAAAAGCGGTGCATTTGCCAATATCCATAGCTATCTGCCGCTGCTCTTTCATTCAGAAGATGCAAAAGAGGGCGTAATGGCGATGGTTGAGAGACGTGAGGCTGGGTTTAAGGGGAGGTAGATGTCATTTGATAAGTAGAGTTAACGCTATATGTAGTTGCATTCAGTGCATAATGCAATTACCAATATATCTTCAAAAAGTAGTTAGGCGAGAACATAAATAGTCGTAGTTGATATCCGCTAAATCACTATAAATATCATAATTTTAGCTACCATTAGGAATTTATATTTGTTAGTAGGGTTTACGTATTATTTCTATCAAAGTCATGACTGTTAAACAAGGTGTTTATCTCACTCAACCAGCGTTTATCCAAGTTTTTAATAGGTTTGCCAATAGTGACTGCCTCATGTTTGGTGGTATTAGGATAAGCATTCATTAGCATCTGGTTAATATGGCTCATGGAGGTCGGTGTGACATGCTGGGCGCTATTATTAACGTATTGCTTCAGCGCTCGTAAGTTACGCAAGCGTTTTTCGGGTGTGTCTAAATGATCATAATTAGTGGTTTGATAGGCGCTTACAATTAAGACATCTGGTATGGTTTTTTCTAATAAATGTGCACACCAACGACTATGACCATCGATGACAATATGGCTGAGCATAGAACTTTGCCACCATAACAGTAAAGGCGGACAAGCTTTCTCTCTTATCTTTTTTCGCCACCACTTTACACGCCCATCATGAGCACAAGGTAAAGGTTTTAATGGTAATGGCGTACTTGGAGATTGGTTCCAATCTATTCTGATATGACTTTCTCTTGGATACTCAAAAGTATAATTACATTCTTGATGCAAAAAGCTCCAGTAATAGCGTGGGGTTAATTTAACTAAATTACTTTCAGCCTCTTGCATTGATTCAGGATTGAAGGGGGGTGTAATGCGCCAGTGCCCTTGGTGTAAAAAGCTGGCAGGAGTATTAATTAAAGCTTTTGCAAAGAAATTCGCCCAGTAGCGAGCAGGGTTGGATGGGTTAGCTTGTTTAAAGCTTTCAATATTCGCCGAAGTAATAGGATTAATAGGCATCTGTTGACGTAGCCAAAGTTTATTTGGACGGAAAAAATCTATATTATTATAATCTTCAGAAATTCTACCCCAATATAAAGTATGGTCATGACTACCTAATAAAAATCGTTGCTTCGCACCACCAGTAAACAGATGATAGTATGTTTCAAAGCTAGATGGGACATCAATTTGAGTGAACTGCCATTGTTCATAGGCATTTATATGCTCGTAAAAATAGGCACCTGACATTATTCATTTCCATTTTTAGTTTTTTAGATTGAAAAATAGTAAATCAGTTACTTAATTCTGATAAAACATCTATAAGGGTTATATCTATATTAGGGTATATTATCTAGGGCGTGTTCTTATCTAAAATGTAATGTTCAGATTGAGGACATGCTCTAGTACTCTAGATGATAATCTCACCAATAAAAGTGAACAGCTAAAATAAAATGAAATTTAGATAAATATTCGTCCAAATGCTAACAGATATTTGAAGGGAGTATTGTTTTTTATACTTTATTCAAGGTAGTAGATCATAGCGAATGGCAGGATTGGCTCCTGCATTTAGCTATTTAATCAACACGCAAATCCCTGCCAAATAATCTCGCATTAACCACATCGCATACCGATATCACAACCATAAAGCCATTGGCGATGACACCCTTCATGTTGTACCCTAAACCACTATTTTTATAATTAAGAAGAAACCCAATGCAATACAACTTTGATGAAATAATCGATAGAAGTAATACAGGCTCACTCAAGTGGCACTATACCGATGACACGATTCCGCTATGGGTCGCAGACATGGACTTTAAAGCCGCCCAACCTATTTTAGATTCAATTGAGCAAATCGTGCAGCATGGTATATTGGGCTATACCAAACCTACCGATGCCCTGTATGACTCGATTATTCAGTGGCATGGCAGTCGTTATGATTTGCCGCTGAAAAAGCAGAATATACTGTTTTCCCCCGGTGTCGTACCAAGCCTAGCGCTAATGATGAATGTCTTTACCGAAGTAGGTGAGGCAGTACTGGTCAACGATCCTATTTATACGCCGTTTATGAGTAAGGTTGAGCAGAATGGTCGTCGGCTCATAATCTCTGCGTTACAAGAGGTTGAGGGTAAGTATCAGCTGGATTTAGCCGATATCGAAGCCAAAATCATCGAGCATGACGTTAAGCTTTATCTGCTGTGCAACCCGCAAAATCCGGGCGGGCGTGTATGGACGACAGATGAGTTAGAAGCACTGCTTACGATTTGCAAAAAGCACAATGTAGCGATTGTCAGTGATGAGATTCATCAAGATTTGGCCTTGACTGGTCACACGTTTACGCCATTTCTAACCCTAGCTAAAGGCTATGAGCACAATGTAGTCAGCCTGACATCGATGACCAAAACCTTTAACATCGCGGGTATCAAAGGCTCTATGATATTTGCGACAGATGAAGCATTGGTCCAAAAAATCAGCCAACAGCAGCAGTTAAATGACGAATACGAGCTAAATCTATTTGCTTATACAGCGATGCGTGTGGCTTATGAGCAGGGCGGTGAGTGGCTGACGCAGGCGCTGAGTTATATTGAAGCCAATATTGAGTTAACCGTACAGTTTTTAAATCAGCACCTGCCTAAGATTAAGGTCATGCGTCCAGAAGCTTCGTACTTAATTTGGATAGATTGCTCAGCGTATGGTCAAGACGATCAAGTGCTATATGACACACTGCGAGCTGCCAAGGTTGAGCTGAGCGCAGGATTCAAATATGGTGAGGAAGGGCGTCTTAAAATGCGTATTAACGTGGCCTGTCCTAGAGCATTACTACTCGAAGGATTAAATCGTATGCATATGGCATTGAGTGAGATGACATTGAGTGAGTCAGCCGAAGCTATATAATTGACTGATATAGCGGACAAATAAAAAGGCTGAACTATCGATATAGTCCAGCCTTTTTTGGTGTTTTAGAATAATATCAAACGGCAACCATTGTGACGCTCAATGCTTAGTTATTATTTTCAGGGTTCTCCGCATTTTCAGTATCCTCACGCATCTGCTCCCACTCTTCATTTTGATGCAGGACTGAGCCTTCTAGTGCTTCTGAAGTTTCGCCTTCTTCCCACGGCGCATTGTCAGGTAGCTCTTCGATATGGATAGTTTTGACACTGTAGTCAGGTTGATACTCAAGGTCATACCGAGCGGCTTTAATCACAGATATCATCATCATACCCAAAATAATGATGAGCGGTGCACCAGCGAAAATAGACGCGGTTTGTAAAGTTTGTAGATCTCCTAAGAACATCAAGGTAGCGGGTAATAAACACAAAGTGAATGCCCAAAACAAGCGATTCCAACGATGCGGCTCATCATCCACTTCTTTTTGGACGACAGACGCCAATATATAAGAGATAGAGTCAAAGGTTGTGGCAGTAAAGATAATCGATAAAAAGGTAAATACCGCGATGACTAAATAAGACATCGGTAAGCTATTTAAGATAGCAAAGATGGCAGCGGTTGGAGATTCGTTATTGAGTACCGCCACTACATCGACCGCCCCCGTCAACTGTAAATACAGACCGTAATTGCCTAAGATAACCATAAACATAGCACAGCCAAGCGAGCCATAAAACATTGACCCTACTACCATATTACGTATCGTACGACCTCGCGAGATTTTGGCAATAAACAATCCAATCGTTGGTGCAAATACTAACCACCATGCCCAATAAAACACCGTCCAATCTTGTGGAAAGGTTGTGTGTTCAAAACCGAACTCTGGGAAGTCTTTGAATGGCTCGATATACGTCATCATGCGCGGCATTTCAGTGATAGAGCGCCCGATAGCCTCTAATCCAGTATTCAAA
>NZ_JBQSXG010000017.1:0-37901 GCF_052378005.1 Psychrobacter sp. AOP31-B2-9 | reverse complement strand
TTGTATAAGTTATAATGTTTTTCTTATATAAAAATAAACGATATAAGCGCGACATTAAATGTCGTGAATTATAGTAACGTAAATATCTTAACTGGCAAAAAATGGTCATCAGTGGCACACTAAATTGTCAGTTTGTATACGCAAGCTATTTAAATATCGCCTTAATATAGTTAGAGCAATTATCATGCCAAAATGAATCACAGTGATCAGACTGAATTTGTTTAAGTTGTTATTGATAAACTTTGAAGTGTTAAGTGTTTGATTACAAAACACCTATTTTTTAAAATTTAACATACATTGTCATTTGGATATCAAGGTATTCAAATGATCGTTTTGCCTCTTTCTCATCCCAATCAGATTATTGTCTATGTTTACCATTATTCAATCACACCGTACCGAAAACCTTGTCGATGAGTTGCTTGTACAATATCAGTCAAAAAACCAGTCGGTTTTTGCGCCTTTTATTGTCATTGTACCCTCAATGGTGTTGGGCGATTGGTTGGATAAAACCATTGCCAGCCGTGCTGGAATCAGCACCTTGGTACGTACTAAGTTTTGGGGTCAGTATCAGTGGACGCTCATGCAAGATGTGCTGAGCCGCCATAATACGTATTTATTACAAGCAGACCACTCTGCTAAAACCCTAAATGTACCTGACGTTGCGGTGTTGTCCCCGACAGTCATGCAGTGGCGGTTATTTGGATATTTGACCTATTATCAAGACGCTATTATAAAAGATGAAAAACACGCTGTTTACCCACTATTGTCATCTTTAATTGATGCGCCAAAACAAAACAGTCAGCAAGTCAATGGATCACAAGATAAGGCGCAACAGGATGCGCGTATTTGGCAGTTGGCAAGTGATTTGGCGCGGGTGTTTAACCGTTACTTAACCCACCGTGAAGATTGGTTGGCACATTGGTCAGATAACAAGCCGCTCAATATTGAGGAAATGCTAGCCAATAAAGACGCGTTATCACTGCGCTTTGATAAGTATGCTCGCGCCACGCCTGATTGGTTGGTGGCGCATTATGCTGAGCTAGAAGCAGCGCAGCGGTTTTTATGGTTACAGCTTTTTGCCGATGTGCACTTACACCGTGTGGCGCTCGAAAAAACTTTTTGGTCAGCGCTAAAAGGCAACAAGGCAGATGAGCGTGCTCAGTTGCCTAAAGTACTGCGTATTTTTACCATTCAGCAATTACCACAAACTGAGCTGGATTTTTTGCAGCAGTTATCAGAATACATGGATATTACCCTGCTGCACTACAACCCATCAAAGTTATTTTGGGCTGATATTGTCGATAAATCGTGGTTACAGCGCCAACAAATCATCAACCCAGAAAGTGTGTTTTTACGGGATTATGGCCATAGCTTGCTGTCGCGTTTGGGTAAACAGTCACGTGATACGTTTGCCATGCTTGCCAATTTGTCAGGTAATGAGCAATACCAAGATACGTCTGATCAAAACGTACTTGTAGAGTGGCAAGATAATTTTAATGATACGTTATCTATGGGTATCAACCATAAGCTGACTGATGCTACCAATAGCAGTGATGCGCTTAACGGTATGCAAAATAGCCCAAGTTTATTAAGGCGCTTGCAAAACGATGTGTTGATGCTTGATGAAACGGCTACTCAGCAAACTGCGGCGGCAAAAGTTTCTCAGGTAGTGAGCCAACAAATAGGGCTTGAGGATGAGAACGATCTGCAAGCAACACCATGGTATGAAGATGCCGCACTTGAAAACAAACGTTTTGAGAAAGAGCGTTTTTGGGCGATGTCTTCGCAAGACAATAGCCTAAGTATTCATTCGTGTCACAGTTTACAGCGTCAGCTCGAAGTACTGCGCATTATGATTGGACGCTGGCTTAATGAGCCAGTTCCAGCTAACGAAAAAAAACGCCATATATCTGACATTGTTGTACTACTACCTGATGTAGAGCGTCACCATGCGCTGATCAGCTCAATTTTTGTCAGTGGTAAAGGGCAAGACGGCTTGACTCTGCCAGCTAAAGTCACGGGTGTGGTGGATGCCGATATTCGTCAGTTATGGGATGCCATTATTGGTTTTTATAAATTATTGGGTAGCCACAGCGCCCGCTTTGAAGCCGCTGAGGTGTTGGACTGGCTGATGCTGCCGCCTTTGTTTGAAAGCTTTGGCTTGACCCATGAACAAATGAGCCGCGGTTGTGATTTATTGGTAGAGGCTGGATTTATTCGCGGTTTTGATGAGGGTCACCTTAAACAAACACTAGATGGCAATGACTATGACTACCGTTTTAGCTTTGCACAAGCGTTAGATAAACTGACTTTGGGCTTGGTGATGCCAGAGGCCAGTTTGAGCGATTGCTTGTATCCTATAAGTCAAGATGAGTGGCCAAGCACCGCCTTACCAGAGCGTAGCATACCGCTGTCTCAAGTGAGCTTAAACGATGCCATGATTGTGGAGGCTCTTTGCCGTATTTATGCAGGTTTAGCGGCCCGCCGTAGCGATTATATGCAAAAAATGAAAGCAGAAGACTGGCTCGACCAAATTGAGAGCCAAGTCATTCATCGCTACTTTGGAGATGTTGATCAAACCCGTACCATGCGCGCTATCTATAACGCCATGAACGGCTTTAAATCTAGCTTACGCGCCAACCGCCATTATAAGCAATACTCAAGTGGCGATAGTAGCAGCACAGAGATTGAGCAACGGCTGGCAGGAGTAGAGCAGCTACCGCTTAAGCTCAGCTTTATGTTAGATAGTATCGAGGTGGAGCTTGAGAGTCAGCAGGTCAGTGCCGAACCCACAGGTGTGATTACTTTTGGCCGATTTGGCGCACTTAGAAACGTGCCTTTTAACTTGGTGGTGATGCTTAACATGAATTTGTCGGAGTTTCCTGCACAAGACCGCGATAACCGCTACGATTTGATGAAAGCCGCCATCGCTCGTCGTGGTGATAGGGTGAGTGAGGATGATGATAATGGCGCGTTTTTAGATGCGCTGCTGTGCGCGCGGAGTGCGTGCTGGATATTTTATAACGGTCAAAGTTTAACAGACACGCATGAGCACCTGCCTGCCAACCCAGTCAGTGAGTTGTTACAGTTCTTGCAAGGAGAGGTACAGTGGCAAGTCAACTCGCTTGAAACGTTAGATTTACCCAACAATATTGACTCAGCTACCGACACACTAAAGCGTTATTTGCCAAAATTGATTAAGCAGTGGTTAGTGACAGAGCATCCTGCTTTGCCATTTCACAAAAGTTTGTTTGAAACCGATATCGAAATGGATATCAACACGGCTATGGCAGCTGATAATACTGCTGATGAACAAGCCGAAAACCATACGTCAGATAATCACTTGGCTGAGCGCGTTGATGAGCTGGATGCTATTTTGAGTAAGGCCATGCGCAAAACCAAACTGGCACAAAAAAAGCAGTTTCCACCTGCGCCGCTTTGGCAGGCTGTGTTTGACACACTAACGTCCCGAGTATCTAGCGAGCATGCGCCACTGGTTGGCCTGCCCACTAAAACACAGTACGAGGCAATTGCTCAGGTGTTAGGTACAGAGTTAGGTGTGCTTGGTCAGGCAGATGCGCAGACCTTAGATGTATTGGCTGAGCTACTGGCGCTAGATGGCGCAAGTGATTCACGCGATAGCAGTAAGACAGGCGAGGCGACCACAGCGCTTACCCAATCATTGTTTGATATTCATGAAATAGATGTAGAGGGTGTATTGGTTTACCAAGTGCGCCATCCTGCCAAAGCTTTTTTACGTAATCAAAAGGTTCATGTGGTACAAGGCGAAGAAGCGATGGCGCCTCAAGAGCCTTTGTTTTTAAACAACTTGACCACCTACCACATCAAAGAGTATTTGATTAACAGCTTGGCTTCTCATGCTACTACTAATAACACTGATGATAAAAATACGGCTGACAATAGCGTTGATAGCAGTGTTAATAACAGTGCCGATAAAAACAGCCAATTATTAATGTACCAAAGTATTATACCGGCAGGTGTGGCGCGTCAAACTACGATTCCCAATCAACAACAAAAACTGCAACAGCAATGCATGGAGTTTAAAGAACAACTGGTTGCTAATGGCTCTGCTGATGTAGCAGATCATACAAATGGTTTGCAGTTACTAACGCCAACCACTGAGCATCCTGTACAGATAGAGCTGGCGGCTGTACTAAACCATACTGACATTAATGCCGACAGCGCGTCACTGCTCAAGCGGTTACCGACATTGGTTA
This sequence comes from Psychrobacter sp. AOP31-B2-9, assembly GCF_052378005.1. Classification (NCBI taxonomy): domain Bacteria; kingdom Pseudomonadati; phylum Pseudomonadota; class Gammaproteobacteria; order Moraxellales; family Moraxellaceae; genus Psychrobacter; species Psychrobacter sp. AOP31-B2-9. Next base: position 33,663 of record NZ_JBQSXG010000017.1, on the reverse strand, counting down.
AGATAAAAGGCTTAGTGCCTGTATCGGCATCGGCAGAAATGTTAGCAGGCAAGGCATATGCCGAGCAGTCCCCTAAGCAGTGGTTAAATATATTACCCAACTCAGCCAGCTCCAAACATTTACTCAAGTTTTGGCTGTCGCATTTGTATTGGCAAATAGCTCGCCGCACCACTGCTGATCAAGTGGCATTAAATGATGGCGTGAGTATCTGGCGCTTTAATAAGCCCAGCTCACAGATCAAAGAATATGACAAAGTAATTGCATTTAAACTAAATCCAATTGTGTATGAAGACGCGATTGTTGAGATGATAAAGTGGGCTATTTTTTCTAATTTATCGGGTCAAGTACCCATTACGTTATTACCCGGATATGCGCTTAGCTATCTTGGTAAGTGCTCAAAAATGGAAGAAGGTGTTATCTATTGGCCAAAACGAGCTGACTTTTCAGATTGGCTGCGACCTGGATTTCACGTAGAGTCGGTATATGATACTTGCTCGCAGCATGCTATTTGGCAGTATGTATTACGTGATCAAGATGCCTTTAAGGCCTTATCTACTGCATTGACTAGCTTGGCAAAACCACTATACGCGCCAATGTTTGCCGCATTAGAGAGTTTGGACGGCTAGCTAGCAGACCGTTTTTTAGCCTGTTGATTTAATAGATAATAATTGAAAGTATATGACCATATGACAGACTTTACCGACTCCAACAGTATAGATGCTGCTAAATTGCCGTATTTATCAGATGAACACACACATTTACAGCGCCCAAGTGAATCAGATGATTTGTTTGGTGCGTCTGTTCATCCTTCTGAAAATATAGATGTGAGTGTCGCTATGGCTGAGAGTGAAACTGAGACTGAGTCTAAAGCTGTTGTACCAGCGGTTGATGTTGATTTGATGGGACGGCATTTGATTGAGGCGTCAGCTGGTACGGGTAAAACATGGACGCTTACGGGTATTGTGCTGCGTTTGCTGATTGAAGCAAAGCGCGCGCCTGAGCAAATCATTGCCACAACTTTTACCCGCGCTGCTGCTGCCGAGATGCGTCAGCGTATCCACGATCGTTTGGTAGAGTTTTATCAGATCATACAATGGGTCAATAGTTTGAGCGCCGACCTTGATAATAAAGAGGCCTTATACCCTGATATATTACAGGTGATGCCTGATACTGGTAAGGCGGAAAAAGACAAACATGGCACCAATAGCAAAGATGAGACGGTTGATACCAATATCAATACGGATTCTGACATTGATGCGGCAATTCAAATAGATACGGATGCAGATACGAGCGAGCTTAATCAAGACTTGGCTTATGAGTACGAACAAGTAAAACAAATAGCGGCAGAAAAACGCAAGCAGGCAAAAACAGCGCGTGAAGCGTGGTTGATCGAGCAAGCCAAATATGTGCGCTTAGATGGCATCATGCAAGATCCTATTAATCTGCATTTGGTTGGGTATTTGCTAGATCATGTATACAGCTATCCAATGTCGGATGCTATTCGTCGTACCGCACTGGTGTTAACCACGCTAGATAAACTGTTTGTGGGCACGCTCGATAGCTTGGCTCAAAAGTGGTTGATGGAATACAGTAGCGAAACTGGTCATCAGCAAGGCATGGATATTATTGAAGACAGCAGCATTGAGCAGGTGACTGACAGTATCGTGCATGATGAGTTGCGTCAATTTCAAAGTAGGCTATATCACGAGCAGCCAAAACTGTATGCGTTGCTAGATCAGCAAGGCAAGCTAACGGCGGTTAGCGATCATAAAAAATATGTGACGCGCTCGCTTAACTTTATCTCTGCACCGATTGATGAGGTAAAATTAGATCAAGGCTTTGATTTTGATGGCTATGAAAAGCTAATCAATGATTTTTCTCAGTTGGATCTAGCGGATATCCAGCCATATTTAAATCTTGATTATAGAAAGTCTCAAGGATTTAACGGAAACTCTAATTTATTGAAACAGTTTGATGCCATTGTTGATGTGCATCAAAAAATAGCCGAACATCAACTGGCATTTACTGGTTATTTAAACGATCGTGAGAAAAAGATTATTACGTCTTTACAAGATGCCAGATACCCAAACGAAGATGGAAAAATTAAGAACTTTAATAAAAATAAAGAGAAAGAGCATCAGGCTCTGTTTGCGTTAGAAACCATTAGTAAGTTAATGACGCTGTTAGATATGGTTGATGGGCTCAATCAGCATATTTTATTAGTGCTGGCCAATCTTAATCGCCACATCGTACTCGCAGTACGCAACCGATTGCCAGTAATTTTAGAAGAGCGCGGCGAGACGACTTTTAGCTTACAGATGGTGCGCTTAAACCAAGCGTTAACAGGCAAGCAAGGCGAAAAGCTGGCACGTTATATCCGTCACCATTACCCAGTGGCGTTAATTGACGAATCACAAGATATTAATGGTGAGCAGGCCATGATGATTGAAAGCATCTATCTGCCGAAGAAAAAGTCCAAAGTTGCTGATAATAATACAAGCTCAGCGACTAAAAAACCCAGCCATGAGTTTTTATTATTGGTTGGTGACCCAAAGCAAGCAATCTATGGGTTTCGTGGTGGTGACGTAGCGAACTATAACTACATGAAAGCCCAGTTTGATAACAGCAGCCTTTGGACGCTAGATATCAACCGTCGTTCAAACGAAAGCTTGATTGAGGCGCTTAATTGCTGGTTTGGAATGCCAACGGCAGCAACGGCCAATAACCATCTGTCGCAACTTGGTACGGGTATTTATTACCAATATATCAAAGCGGCCAAGCCAGACAACCAGCTGTCTTGGTATCATACGCCAAACTTGCTCAGTAGCCCCTTAGTGACCGACGTGCTCTCTGCCCAGCCGGTGAGCGTATTGCATTTGCCATACGATAAAGACAAAACGCTTGAGTATGATGAATTTGAGGTCATAGCACGTCATATTGCGACTGTACTCAATACTGGACAAACCTTAAAAGGCAAACCGATTCAGCCTAGCGATATTGGTGTGCTGGCACGTACCAAAAAAGACTTAAAACGGGTTGAAGATGAATTAGTCAAGCTTAATGTGCCAACCTTGACCACCAGCGATGTCAGTATTTTTGAAACCATCATGGCAGAGGATGTCGCGGCGCTGTTAAGTGCCATGCTGTACCCGTATCGTCACGATATGATTAATCGGGTGCTGACCAGTCATCTGTATGGCCTAAGCATTAAAGACATCAAAGCCATGATGCGCACCCATGAATCGGGTGTGGCACCACATAATGCCCCTAGTGTCGTTAATAAAAAAGCAGTGAATATCAAGGCGGCTAATAGTGAAAAAAGCTATCAAGATTTTATTACCTATCTCAAAGAAGCCGCACAGCGCTGGCAACACTTTGGTGTTTTGTCAGCATTACATTATCTGTTAGATGAAAGCCCTGTACAGCCACAAGGTGTATGGCAAGCACTAGCGGCGCATCCAGAAGGCGACCGCCATATCATGGATTTGCGCCACATTATGGATGTGTTGGCACAATACGGCATGGGAATGGGCGAGCATGAACTGTTGGCGTGGTTTAGGCAACATATAGACGCCGCACCCAATAGTGACTGGGCCAAACAATATCCCTTGCCGACAGAGTCTGGCGTACAGCTGATGACCATTCACAAATCAAAAGGGCTTGAGTTTCCGATTGTCTATGTATTAGGGATGGGCGATGCCAGTAGAAAATCGGGCAATAATGAGAAGTATGGCTTGTACCTATATAACGCGCAACAAGCGCCCTCAGCGTTAGCTCAGCAATCGATAGAAAATCAATCAACGGGTAATCAACGCCGTTTCTCACCTGTGCAAGGCTCTGCGACTACAGAGGACTACTACACCGAGATAGAGACAAAAGAAGGATTTGATGAGTTACGTCGCCTTGGCTACGTGGCCTTTACACGTGCCAGTGAGCAGTTATATATAGTATTGCGAGACCCTAACAACATAAAAGATATGAAGCGTAAACCGGTGTTTTATTGGTTTAACTCACCAGAACCAAAGTTTGAATTACCCGATAGACTCAAAGGCACTATTGGCATGATACGCGCGCATAATGTGGATGCGTTTTATCATAAAAACCCCAATCATGATGCGAGTGCGGTCGGCTTAACAGGCAATACTAATACCGCGCATACCACTGCTGCCTTAACTGCCAATCAACCCACAACCGAGATGATTGAGTACGCTGCGTTTTCGGACATTATGAAAATCAATTACTTTTATGGTTGGGCCAAAACCAGTTTTACCGCTTTAGCTCGTCAGCTTGACGACTCTATGCAAGCCATGGCAGTGATAGATGAGCGTATTGATGACGCTATCGACATTGATATAACAGACCCCTCAGCGTTACCAATCTTATCAGCCGGTGAGATGAGCGTTAAAACCGCAGAGGATATTCGTTTTACCTTTGTAAAAGGGGCCAATGCCGGTACGTTTTTGCACGAGATATTTGAAAAAATTGATTTTAATCAAAAATCACAGTGGTCTCAGGTGATTGATAGGGCTATCAGCAGCTATCAGTTGCCACTGGCTTATAGTAGTTTTGATCAGCAAAGCCGCATATTACAAGCCAAAAATAAGGCAGGTGGCCGGCCTATAAACACAGATTCTATTGATGCAAGTAAGCACGAGGCATTAATTGGCTGGATTGAAGAGGTGTTACATGCGCCGCTATTGGCATCAAATCAGCCTTTATATACTATTGATGCCACACGGCGGTTTGCTGAGCTAGAGTTTAATATGGGGTTGTCAGAAACTTTTAGAGCGCAAGATATTAACAAGCTCTTTGAGCAGTATTTACCTGATGATAAAGACAAACACATTAGCCTGATCGCACAAAACAAAAACCATCTGTATCGCTATTTACGCGGTGAGATTGATTTGGTATATGAGTATGCGGGCAAGTATTACGTGGTTGATTATAAAAGTAACTTTTTAGGAAATAGCCTAAGCAATTATAGTGAAAAAAATCTTAAACAAACAATGTCAAAAGCGGGGTATTGGCTACAAGCCGCGATTTATCAAGTGGCATTGCATCGGTTTCTTGCCATAAGAATAAGCGACTATGTAGGCAATGAACATAAATACCTTGGAGCTGTAGAATATGTGTTTTTACGGGGTGTGTATGATGCAAACGCAAACAGGGATAACGTAAGTGACGATATGAACACTACTACCAATAAGACTAACACTGACAGCAGCTTGATAGGTGAGGGCAGCCATAACCGTTATGGTCTAGTGACGTGGGACATTCCAATAGATTTTATTAAAGGGTTAGATGCGCTGTTTGGCTTGCCAGATTAGTCAGCTTGATCCGCATGAATTGGATATCAAATAAGTCGCATTAAGCCATAAAACAGAGACAAACGCACATGAATAATAATAACCATAAAAGCAACGCTGCCATCGGCTCACAAGAAAGCTGGGCCAGTAATATTAGCGATTATATATTGCTACGCCGTCAGCAAACGCATGCGGCATATAGCACGGCCAACTTTTATGGCAATACTGCTATCAATACTGATAGCAACGCAAAACCAGTCGATTCAACCAACGACAGCGCCTTATTTGCTGCTTTGTTTGTCATGCTAGCCGCCCACTTAGAAGAAGGGCACACCGTATTAACGGTTAGCGTAGCTGAGCATGAACAGCCACAACAAGGGCGGGTGAGTGGTGAGTTGGTCACGTTATATGCGTGGCAGCAGCAGCTGTTAGAGATGCTGGCCATGCCTGTTTTAGCATTGATTGATACCCAAACGGTGACTCACCTAAATATGAACGCAGTAGATACGCAAGCCACAACGACAGCCACAGACGAACAGATAGTGGCAGCGTTGATAGAAGAGCCATCCCTGTTTGATTTGCTAGACACTTTATTTGCCAAACGCGCCCAGTTATGGACGCAACTAGCACTCACCAATCACGAAAAGGAGATACTAGCCAAGCGCTTTGATATGATAGCCGCGCTTTATCAACGTTTAAAAAATACAGATTTGGCTACTTTTATTGGCTTAATTAAAGCACATTCGCTGTTTGCCACCGTTAATACAGAGATAAGTACTAACAATATAAATGATAACAGTCAAAATAGCCTAAGCAAAAATAATCAACCTATTATTTATCAGATTATCCACGAACAAAATAACGCAGCTAAATCAATAATCTTTTGGCTACACCGCGCATGGCAAGCAGAGTTTAATTTAGCGAAACACATTCATACTATTTTGAATCAACCGATAACCCCATTAGCCATCACCATGCCAGATAACCTTAATCCTCAGCAAGTGATGGCTATTAATGTAGCCAATCACCATGCCTTTAGTATTATTACTGGTGGCCCAGGTACAGGTAAAACCTATACAGTGGCGCAGTTAGTCATAGCCTTGCAACAAGCAGCAGACAGCGGGGTAGGTGAGCATGAGCCTATTAAGTTTAGTACAGACAGCGCAAGCTTAGCGTTAGCTGCCCCAACTGGAAAGGCCGCTCAACGTATGCAAGAGTCTTTACAGGCAGCTTTGGATGCGGCAAATGTAACATTACAGCTACAAGAAGCAAAAACCATTCATCGCTTGCTTGGTATTGGGCGTACGGGTAGTCCTCGTTATCATGCCAACAACCCGCTTGGCGAAGATATTATTATTGTAGATGAAGCCTCTATGTTAGGGGTAGAGCTAGCAAACTACCTTGTGAGTGCGGTGAAACCAGGTGCTAGACTGATATTATTAGGTGACGCAAACCAGTTAGCAGCAGTAGATGCAGGCGCAGTATTGGCTGATCTATGCCATATTCCGTTATTGCAATCTATTCATGCACAGCTGACTGAAAGCCGCCGTTTTAGTGCCGACTCTGGCATTGGTAAGCTTGCGTATCAAATAAACCAGTCAACTGTAGACACTAAAGTCATTTGGCAGTTGTTAAAAAATGATGATGCGTTAAGGTTTCAATACGTTAATACTCAGCAAGCATTATCAGATAATACAACAAAAAATAGCCTAAGCAATGAAAAAATTATTAAAAAAATAGCTCTGAATTACCAAAAATATATAAGTAAAATTAAAAATCTTCTAGAAATACCAATAGAAAAATCTGTACCAGAAAAAGTAAAAAATACAATTGCATCATTAATGAACACTTTTAATCAATTTAGAATTTTAAGTGCTGGCCACAACGGAGAGTGGGGTGATCACTATATCAATAATTACCTAACTCAATGGCATTTAGCTGAGTTAAAACTACCTTTAGGGCAAAACATATGGTTCCATGGTAGGCCAGTTATGGTGTTACAAAACAATTATGAGCTTGGGTTGTTTAATGGTGATATTGGTTTTTGTTTGCAAACTCAAGATAATATGAACAAATTAGAAGTGTTTTTTGAAAATAGAACACAGGGCATCGCTGTCAATTTGCTAAATGAAGAACTGGTTGCGACTGCATATGCAATGACCATTCATAAATCGCAAGGGTCAGAATTTGACCATGTAGCGATCACGTTTGATAATAGTCATACAAGGTTGTTAAGCAAAGAGCTAATTTATACAGCAGTCACACGAGCGAAAAGACAGGTGACAATATATAGCACCAAGCATGCGTTAGAAAAAGCGGTACAAACACCCACTGAACGCCATACTGGATTAGCATTACAGTTTGCTAAACTTGACTAAATTGTATTTTGATATACATGATAGGTATAGTTGATTCACTATAAAATAAATACAGCGATACGGGTTACATTTTGCGCCGCCTCTGTCTGAGCAGGCACAGCAAGCAAGAAAAACGTAACCCATATCGCGTAGTTGTACCTCTTTTATTTAGGACTGACTATAACTGTCTGAAAAATAGGATTACAATTGTCTTAATTTTATACCATGCTAAAAAATCGATGAAATAGTTTATACGAATATAAATACTGTATGAGTAATAAAATCAACAAGGCATAACTCTCAAGTAATAAAAAAGCATCCAATTTGGATGCTTTTTTAGGACCTAAATGCTCTTAAGTCAATAAGTATAAGTCATTAAGTATGGGACTTAAACTTTATCTTCTTTGATAGCATAAATACCTGGCAAGTGGCGTAAGTAACCATGGAAGTCCATGCCACAACCATAGACATAACGGTCTGCGACATTGATACCGACAAAATCAACATCAAAACCTTTAACTTTACGATCATGTTCTTTATTCAGCAAAACACAACATTCAAGCGATAATGGTTTTTCTTTTCCTAATTCTTCAACGACTGTTTTTAGGGTAATGCCTTCATCAAAAATATCATCAATCAGCAATACATGCTCACCCGTGATATCAACATCTGGCTTAAACTTCCAGTCTAGCTCGTTTGTACCTTCGTTATCACGATAACGTGTCGCATGGATGTAATGCATGCGATGATAGAAAGTCAAATGCGTCAGTAATTGACCTGCTGGAATGAGTCCGCCATTCATCACAACCATGACGATAGGGTTTAAACCAGCATAATGTAGATTAAGTTGTGCGGCAAGACGTTCGTAAGCAGCAGCAACTTCGATACTACTTATAAGGCAATCTGAGTTACGTAATGTTTTTTCTATTTCTTGGTTACTGATTTGGGTCATCGGATGCGCCTTCGGTAAAAAGTGCCGCTTATTTTAGCAAATTTAAAAAAAATTTCCCAATAGCATGTGACTGTTGAGACAAAATTAATTAAATTTTAATGCTCATTCTGGCTTTTCTACGATGAAAGGGCGGTAGTAGTTCGCCAAACGATTTAATGAGCTGTCAGGCAGATCTGGTAGTAGCTTATGAAGTGCAATCCTCATACCTTTGTCAATCGCAGCCTTGGCGACTGGTACTGATTTGCGTTTAATGATACCTAGCTTCAAGGTTTCAGCGTAGTTGCTGATAAAGTGCGTCAGGGTTTGGTCATTCATTGTTTCAAGTGCTGCTCGAAACAAAGGCATGTCTACATGCTCAGGAGTGATAGCAGAAAAACCTTTAGTGATGGTTTCGGCATCTGTTTCGGACAGTTTAAAGCCTACCCGCATAACGCCTTCATTATCAATAAATGTGGCTCGCTCTCTCAAAAAATGAAAACTAGGAAGCACTTCTTCGTTATTTTCTTTACCAAGCAACACATTAAGTAGTGTATCTGCTGTTTTTTCAACAGTAGCAACTATTTTTTGCATAGAAGCTTTGCGTTCAGGGTTTGGCGTAATTTCAACCAACCCGACCAATAAACTATCAATCAAATCTCGTGCGGTCTGATGGGTAAGTGCATCACGGTAAGGGTAATAAGCGACTGTCTCATTTGATGCAATCACTTGTTCAGCCTCAGCAATGGCTGCTTTTAATTTATCTGAAGGTATGAATCCAAAATAATGCGCCATTATGCTTCCTTTATTTGTGTTGTCGATTCCTGATCGACGGTATCGCTTTCATTAAGCACGTCATTCTATTGAAGAATAACTATCTTTGAAAAAATCTATAACAGCCCCTAATCCAAGGTTTAATAGGTTGTATATAAATGAGTAACTTTCTCTAATTGTAAAATATAGGTTTTGTAGGTAGCAATCACATTAAAATATCGCTATTATCTGCCTGCTAATGGGTCGGCCGATTTACTCGCTGCACCCTAATCTATTATATTTTATATATTTTGATTTAAAAAGCTTGAACTCATAAGGTGATTTTCTACTTGTCTAAGGAGAGATAAGATGAATAGTGCTATTGTACTACTATTTGGCGTTGCCGCTATGCTCTGCGGTTACGTATTTTATTCAAAATTTATTGCCACAAAAATTTTAGCATTGGACAGCAGTCGTCCTACGCCAGCTCATACCATGAAAGACGGTATAGATTATGTCCCTACTAATAAATATGTATTATGGGGACACCATTTCACTTCAGTAGCAGGAGCTGCACCAATTATTGGTCCTGCCATTGCGGTTATCTGGGGTTGGGTACCTGCCGTCCTTTGGGTGGTGTTCGGTACTATTTTTATGGCTGGTGTACACGATATGTCAGCTATTTGGGCAAGTATGCGCAACAGAGGTCAGTCGATTGGCTCTATTGCAGGTACTGTCATGGGCACCCGTGTCCGCAGTTTGATGATGGTTGTCATCTTCTTATTACTACTAATGGTCAATGCTGTATTTGGCGTGGCTATTGCTAATATGATGATTAAAACACCATCTGCTGTATTGCCAGTTTGGGGAGCCTTAGTGGTTGCCTTTATCATTGGTCAGTGTATTTATCGCTACAAAATGAATTTGGTCTGGGTATCAATTATTGGGGTAACTGCTTTATACAGCCTTATCTATCTTGGTACTATATTTCCTATTGCGCTACCTGAAACTATTTTTGGGTTACCTGATAACGCCGTATGGATTCTTATCTTGTTTAGCTATGCCGCGATAGCGTCATTATTACCAGTATGGATGCTGCTGCAACCTCGCGATTATATTAATGGTTTACAGTTATTTGTTGGTTTAATTCTATTGTATGCTGCTATCTTTATTGGTACTCCTGATATTGTAGCACCAGCGATCAATACCTCATTACCAATGGATACACCTTCACTACTACCATTGTTGTTTGTGACGATTGCTTGTGGTGCCATATCTGGTTTCCATGGTTTGGTGGCAACAGGAACGACCTCTAAACAGATTGACAAAGAAGAAGACGTTCGTTTCGTTGGTTATTTCGGTGCACTTGGCGAAGGTATGCTAGCACTTGGGGCAATCCTTGCGGCTACTGCTGGCTTTGCTACCCTTGGTGATTGGCAAGCGGTCTATCAAAAGTTTGGTGATGGCTCTATCGGCGCCTTTATCGATGGCGGTGCAACGATTCTGAGTGCTGGCGTAGGTATTGATATGGTGCTATCACAGACCATGCTGACAGTCATGGCAGCGTTGTTTGCTGGTACTACGATGGATACTGGTGTACGTTTACAACGTTATATCTTCCAAGAATTTGGTGAGATTTACAAATTACCTGCATTAAGTAAAGGTATCGTCGCAACATTACTAGCAGTGGGCAGCTGTTTATTACTAGCATTTGGTGCTGGTGGTATCGATGGTGCTGGTGGTATGATTATTTGGCCACTATTTGGTACGACCAATCAGCTAATGGCTGCGTTAACCTTAATGATTGTAACGGTTATCTTGTTACGTAAAGGCAAGCCTGTCTGGTTTACATTAGCGCCGTTGTCGTTCCTATTAGTGATGACCGTATTTGCACTACTGATTCAGCTCAAAACCTTCTTTACCGATGGAAATTGGCTACTTATTATTATGGATATTATTATCTTAGTCGCTACTATTTTAGTGACTTTTGAGAGTTTGTCTGTACTACGTAAAGAATGGTCGTTACATAAAGGTGAAGGCGGTGACGTTTAAACATTAAATCATATTAAATGTCTGTTCAATAAAAAACGCTAGCAGCCATTGCTGGCGTTTTTTGTTTCAAATAGGCATTATAGATAATAAGAGCTAAGTAAAATACGAGCATATTATGGAAAATGACAATATATCAAATGGGATAGAAAGCATTCAACCGTTAGAGAGCAACCAACCATGGTGGCAGCGATTTAAGCATGGGCTAAATGAGTTTTATCATGCGCCATACCGCCAGACGATGGCACGTGCGGCACGTGATGAAGAAGATTTTTTTATGTTGCTCATGTTTGCTGAAAGCTTAGGTATCGATAACCCTGCCAGCTTTTATACACTAGAGCTACAGCCGCTATTTTTAGAAAATTTTCACGAATGGCATACTAGAATGGGTATGGATAGATGTCCCTTTGACCACGTTGGTTGCTGCTAATAACTTATTGGGCACAAAGAAATAAGAATTAATTGAAAAATGAGATAAAGCTATGGCGTTACACCCTTTACATGGATTGGTAGAGCAGTTAGAGACACAACCGATTATATTTATCGGTGGAAAAGGCGGCGTAGGGAAGACCACGACTGCCGCCGCACTGGCTAGCTACTATGCTAGCCAGCAGCAAAAGACCTTAATTGTCTCGACTGATCCAGCACATAGTTTGGGCGATGTTTTGAATGTTCGCCTAAGCAACGAAAAAACAGTGATGTCACCTTATTTAGATGCCATCGAGCTAAATCCAGACATCATCGTTGATGCGCATTTTGCACAGGTTGAGCGCACTATTACAGCCTATGCCAATCCAGATATGATGCCCAAGATTCGAGAGCATTTGCAGCTATCAAAATCAGCTCCAGGTGCCCAGGAAGCTGCGATGCTTGAATCTATGTGTCAGCACTTAGTCAGCGCCGCAGATACAGATTATGATCATATTATTTTTGATACGGCACCAACAGGGCATACTCTACGGTTATTGGTACTACCAGAGATGATGGGTGCGTGGACAGATGGACTGCTTGCACAGCAGCGACGACAGTCTAAGTTACGCTCGGTGGCAAACCATTTAGACAGTCACAATCAAAAAAACGATAAGAACGATGTGGCAAATCCGTTTGCAGCAAAAAAATCAGACCGCTGGGAACAAGCCGTATCTGTATTAGAAAAACGCAAACAGCTGTTTCGTCAAGCAGGAGCATTACTTCACGACCGTGCTCAAACAGCTATTGTGTTGGTTATGACTGCAGATGTATTGCCATTGGCTGAGACCAGACGTGCGATCAAGCAGTTAGAAGACAGCAAACTCACGCCAGCAGCGATCGTCATCAATCAGCTGATAACACCTACTCAGTCTGATAACTTTTGGCAGCTGCGTGCCGATAGACAACAGCAAATTATGCAAGATATAGAGACAAGCTTTACTAAGTATCCGCTATATCCAATCTATCTACAGCAGACAGATGTACGTGGTACTGATGCATTGAGTGCTTTACTGAAACCAGTACTCTAGGTTTTGAATAATAACGTATGTACTTATTATCAATTATGCTTAATTTGGCGAGTCATGATTGTACGACTGTAATTTGGCCGAGAGCGACCACGCCATATCTGCTCGTAATAGCTGCGCTTGCTCAGACTTGCCACTACTAAGTGACGACCATTGCGGCTTACCACGGGCTTTTTTTAACTCGCTTGGTAGTTTGTTGGTTGGCCATGGCGTCACTAGATTATCGTCTTCATTCTCGCTTGATTCATCATCATGTTTTGCGCCGTTATATATCAATTGGGTCGCATCTGTCGCTGCATGACCACGATGACGCAACGCGGTCAGTAAATCAATCGCTCGAGTAGCCAGTAGTGTCAACGTAGCAGGGTCGATATATAAGCGCTTCACCCCTGTAATCCTATCAGCAATACTACTGGTATTAGACAACAACCCTCCGGCAATACCACCAATTGCTGTACCCAAGCCTAGCGTCATACCCAATGCGGCTGCATCAACACCTAAGCCCAACAGTGCACCAGCGGCCGCGCCCGAAGTCGTACGAATACCATAGCTTTTGAGAAGTTCAGGGTCAAATGGGTCTTGTTGATAGGCTTGTAGCTCCAGTGGGGTTGCAGCGACAGCATTGTCATAGAACTTATATAAGTTGAGCAAGTTATGCTGCATGGTACGTTCGCTCTGTCGAACGGCTTCCTGCATTTGTGTCAGTACTGGCATGGGATCGTCGCTGTCATTAATCTCACGCACAAAAGCTGCGACATTGATCAAAAAGTCAGCAATAACGATATTTGCCTCGTCACTCAGCCGTGCCCAGTTTTCGGTCCGACGTTGCATCAATTGCTCAAGCATCTCAGAATGGGTGAGCATGGTGGCTAAGTTTTGCCATAGGCGCATCTCATCTTCGAATTCAAAAGCAACTGAATCAAAACGCGTCGATATATGCAAATTTCGTCTTGCCAGCATCGTCTGCCATTCATCGATATTGGCATTCTGACTGTCGGTGAAATTAAAGACAGGCATGACAGGAATGGCTGCCCAAGACAAGATAGCCAGCTCGTCTTTATATTTGCCCAGCACTGGCTCGCGCGCATCGACGACATAGATAGCCATATCACTTGCTAGTAGCTGACGAATCACTTTGGCTTCTTGGCTATAGTCATAGCTTTGTGCATGATAGCTATCTGCATGATTCTCTAAAGGGTTATCTAAATGGCTGTCTGAAGCACCACCATTTGTCCCTTGAGCAATATCCGCAGCCAAAAACTGCTGCAAACGCTCAATCCCATCACGGCGACTGGCGGTATTATCCTCTAACCAATCCATCAACCCTGAGGCATCTTCTAGACCAGGCGTATCATATAGTGCGACTAGTACTTCGCCAGTTTGGCTATCTGTTAACTGAGCCTGTTCGACATGTCGTGTGGTGGCGGCCTCGTTTTTTACTTCACCAAAATACACGTCGCGTAATAAGGTGCGCAGGATAGAGGTCTTACCTGTATTGGTGTGACCGACAACGGCTAGTTTGAGTGGCTCACCACTAGCGATGGTTTTTTTAGCGGCTTGCTGTTCCTTATCTAATGTCGGTTGCTCTGCTATATGTGACTGTGATTGTGTATCAGATACAGATAGTGGTGCAGTTTTTGAGTGAGGTGTTGAGTCATTTGAATCAGGTGTCACCTTATACGCTTTATCTGCAAAAAGACCAACCGGTTTATCATTGTTTTTATTGCTTTCATGAGTGTTATTGTCATTATTCATAATAAAATCTTATATTAATTATCGATATGCTTAAGCGTTAAGCCGCACTAGTAGGTGGTAGGTAGATGATAGGTGAATTGCTCTACGCATCTGTATCGACCAAACCAATTTCTCGTGCAGATAACGCAGTCTGCCACTGCTGATAGCGAAGGCCTTGGTTTTCTACTTGCTGTGATTCTGACGTATGCAAATCTGAAGCATCAACAGTCAGACCCGTGTCGTTCAGTAGTTTTACAATCAGTCCCTCTTTTGCATGACTGGCAATCTGATCAAGTTTGCGTAATGTGCCACGGTCAGGCAATGCTCTATTATGAATACCGAGTAACACTTGTACTGGATGATTGTCTAGATACGTTTTTAACCGTGCCATATCATCACGATCATCTAATATGCCAAAATTCTCCACATCGCCCTCAAGTGTGTTATCAAAACCTGATTGCCACCAGCTATCTTGCTCGGTTGGGTATTCAAGCAGTGCAACCAGTTTCTTGCCAGCGCTCACGGTGGCTTTCGGTGCGATAGGAGTAGGTGCCTCATTAAAGTCATCGGCGTCAACCACTTGGCGTTGCCAAAAACTCAAAATCTTCTGATAATAAGGCAGTTTAAGATCTAAACGCATTTTTTTTCGGCGAAACATTAAGGCGCACCCCCCCCAAGCAAGCGCTCGTGGTACGATGCCATACATCAGCAAGCTACCGATTAGTAGTCCGGCCCATTGCCGCGCAACAGATAGCGGCATAGCATCTGTCACCAATCGACTCTGTGCGATAGCCGCACTGTCCGGCACCCCAAATCCCACCATGCTAGGTAGCCAGCCTAATATCTGAGTCAAAGTAATAAGCGCCTGATCAGATAATAGTGTCGACTCCCAACTAAAGCTGTACTGACGCACAATCAACAAAAACACAATTGCCAATAACATACCTGTCAATGTCGCAAGCCACAATTGATGGCTGAACCTGCCAAGATACCAGCGCATACCGCTATGATGTAATTGACGTTCGTACAAATTCACAGCCGCCTTGGTCACATCATCCTTACCACGTATCAGATAACTGGGACTGACAAAACTGGCGAACCAATTGGATGATTGCTTACCTTGATTAACCAAAGTCATGGCAAGCCAGCCTAAGAGCATAATAGTATGAAACCCTAATAAGCAAACCAACACATAAAAGAAATTCACCACATTGGCCTGTAGTAGCGTAAATAAGCCCAAAAATCCTGAGATGCACCACACCACACTCATTACGACCATGATGCCTTTGATACGGCCATCAATCTTACCCAATACTCGTGTCAGTGCACCATTACTGTCAATACGTGAAGCGCGGCGATGCAGCTTTTGTATCGGTTTGCCATCTTCATTTTGCAGCTTTTCCGTGATGAGTAGCGGGTCAGTGGCAAATACATGCTGCTGTGTCTCAAGCGTGCGTACCAACTCAGTTAATTGGTCTTGGGGTGATAGCATAATGCGATAACATCCGTATAAAAGCGTTAAGGTAAAATAGCAATAATTGGTTATTGTAGCCTATATATAGGGTCTATTGAACATTCAAACATCAGGGCTATTAATCGCTAAGATTACACTAGACTAGGCATAAGCTGATGATTTTGCCAATAAACGAATAGGAATGATTCATAAGTGCCCATCTTTTAAACATTTTCATTACGGTAAAAACCCTAAGCGTACGCCAAAATAAGCTATGTTCAGTACTATAAAACTAATAAAAACTCAAATAATAAGAGCAGGAAAATCATCATGAATAATAAAACCTATCTAATCATTGGTGGTACAGGTGGCATTGGTAAGGCGATGATAGAGCAGCTAACCGCCAACACAGCACATGACACGTTTGTCTTTGCTACTCATAATAAGAACCTACCTGATTTTGAAGCAGCCAATCTACACTGGATATCGATGGATGTCTGTGATGAGAGCAGTATCGAACAAGCGGCTGACATCATCAAACAGCACACGGATCATATCGACTGGGTCATTAACTGTGCGGGATTATTGCATACTGAAACGCAGCAACCGGAGAAAGCCCTGCGCCAGATGGAGACGGATTTCTTTTTACAGAATATGCAAGTAAACGCTCTAGCCAGTTTGCTGATTGCTAAGCATATGAAATCATTGCTGGTAAAAGCTAAGCGCAGCAACAAGGTACCCGCTGTTTTTGCGACGATATCAGCGCGAGTGGGTAGTATCAGTGACAATCAATTGGGCGGTTGGTATAGCTACCGGATGAGTAAAGCTGCACTCAATATGGGAATGAAAAACCTAAGCATCGAATGGGGTAGGTCGTTCAAGGACGTATGCATGGTAGTCATGCAGCCAGGAACGGTTAACACGCAACTATCAGCGCCGTTTCAAGGCAATGTGGCTGACGGACATTTATTCTCGCCAGCCTATAGTGCTGAATGCTTGTTAGAAGTACTGAGTGGTATGACGGCAGCACAATCAGGCAGTTTTGTAGATTGGGCTGGAGAGTCTATTTCTTGGTGATAGCGGTATAGCGGTGAGAAATGAGCGAGTCGTTGCTTTAGGTCATCAAGTACAGTAAACCTAAAACGAATAACGCTGACATGATTAATAGTAAAAAGCTGAGAATCTTACTCGTGGTAGAAGTAGAGCTTGTGCTTTCTTTTTTTACTTTCACTTTTTTGACCACATGTAGCACCATTTTTACATGCTCAATATTGTCTTCGAGGTAGTGTTCGCCTTCGGGTACAAACCCTAAAGACTGATAAAAATCTAGCAAGTAGGCTTGTGCAGAGATAATGATAGGGCGTTTTTTGCCATATTTTTTACGACAATGTGCAATAGCATGGTTCATCATATCCCGTGCTAAGCCGCCACCTCGATGCTCTGCTAATACCAGCACGCGACCAATCGCAGACATAGAGGTATCACTCGGTGCGGCGTCGGCTACCGACAGGTTAGATTTTAACTTATTAAATTCAGGCGGAATGATTCGGCAATATGCGATCAGGGTCTCATTTTGATGGGCGATCAGATGCAGACAGTCAAAATCCAGCTCATCCATATCTTGATAAGCGCAGTTTTGTTCGACCACAAACACTTGCGAGCGCGCTTTTAAAATATGATAAAGATCAACCGAGGTAAGTTCATCGAACGTTTTAACAGAAAAATTACAGGTCATAATGAAGCAGCTTTTAGCGGATTGATTTGGATTTGGCTATAGCGACTTTTAACTATAGTAACGATTAGGGTCTATTAAACATTCAAACATTAGTACGGCTAATCGCTATTTGACTGTTCAATAGACCCTAGAATTTTTTAAGTAAGGATCATTATAACGATTTAAGCACGTATTAACCATTGCTAACCATGTAGCGTTTGACTGATCTTATCCAAATTCAAGCTGTCAGACATGGCGCTAAAAATCTCAAAGTACTTGCCACGTTGTTTATACAGTTCCTCATGCGTGCCTGTCTCGACTACTTGGCCATTTTCTATCACTACCAAATCATCAGCATCAATAATCTGCGCAATATTGTGCGACACAATAATTACGGTTCTATCTTTTTTGATCAAATCCAAGCTTTTTTTGACTTGCTGACTGGCAATGGCATCAAGACTGGCGGTTGGTTCATCCAAAAATACGATAGGCGGATCCTTCAAAAACATCCTAGCCAGTGCAATGCGCTGCTGCTGACCACCAGACAGCGATTTGGCTTCGCTGTCATAGCCACTTGGTAGGGCAATGACTTGCTGATGTATTGACGCTTTTTTAGCAGCGGCAATGATATCTTCGTCCGTTGCACTCATGTCTCCATAACGAATGTTTTCACCAATCGTACCCGAAAAAATATGGTTGCTTTGTAGCACAAGGCCAATTTTCTGTCGTAAAGCTTGCGTATCATAGTCGTCTAAATCATGACCATCTAAGCAAATACTACCGGCTTCTGGCTCATAAAATTTAACCAACAGATTGATGATGGTGCTCTTGCCAGCACCGCTTAAACCCACTAGCGCGGTAATACGATTGGGTTTAATGGTAAAGCTGACATCGTTTAAGGCTTTGGTACCATTAGGATAAGTAAAATCGACGTTTTTTAGCTCAATGTGGCCTTGCAACTGCTGACTTGGTAAGCCACCAATCGTCTCGACTTGCTTGTCGTCTTCTAAAATATCAAAAAATCCTTCGGCATAGGTTAGTGCATTGTTGATCTGATCGTAAATGCGATGCAACTGACGAATGGGCGCGGCGACATTTTGAAACAGCATGACATGAAACAAAATCATACCAATGGTCATCTCGCCTTTTAGCACAAAATAGGCCGTGAGTAAGATAATCATCACCACGCCAATCTGTTCGATAAAGGTTTTGACGCCATCATAAATAAAAGCAATGCTACGAATACGTAGCTGATTGTCAGTCATGTCTTTTTGAATCGCCAAGTGCTTTTGGGCTTCAATGGGTTCGCGTACAAAAGACTTGACCACGCTGATGGCGTTAATTAAGGAGATAACCAGCCCGCTTTTTGTTTCGCGGTAACCACGCATTTGCCGCCGAAATCCTTGCAGGCGGTTGGCTTGTTTTTGACTGATAAAGAAATAAATGGGCACAATGATAAGACCAACCATGCCTACCCAAAAATTGGTAGAAAACATGATGACGAGTGACACAATGGCACTGGCAAATAACGGCAGCATGTCAATAAAAAAGTTCTGTACCAAGCTGGTGAGGCTACTGACACCTAAGTCAATACGGGTTTGTAGTTTGCCGCTGTCGTTATTGCTACTGGTATAAAATGCCATGCGATAGGTGAGAATACGCTCAACCACCTTTTGAGATAAATCTCTTGAGAGATTGATGCGGATTCTTTCGCCAAAGTAGCGTTGCCCAAATGAGATAAAAATAGACAATACTTCTTTGATGAGTAGCACCGCACTAATAATACCTAGCATACGTCCACCCGCCGCCCAAGGGTCGGTGAGGGTAGCGATGTCGGTTAAGGTGTCTACGGTGTAGCGCAATACAAAAGCGTTGACCTGCGCGGTAAACGAGCCGAGTACCGTTAATATCAACGTGAGTAAAATTAACGCTTTGTAAGGCGCGGCAAACACGGCTAGCTTTTTGAGGATAGACCACAGTAAAGCGCCCCGTTCTGCTTTATTGGTGGGCGGCTTGATATTAAGTGGAACGCGGCGCGGTGGGGTTGGCATATCGAAAATAACCGTAGCGATTACCGTTAGTTAATCTAGTTCAGCACGTGAAAATAAATCTACTATCAAATTGTGGTCATCGCATGCTTGCTTAAAGGCCACAGTAAAAGTACTCAGGGCATTTTTATCTGATGAATACGCCACAAACATACTGCCTTCTGGATCGAATTTGATCACATTTTGCCATTCTGGATATTTTTCTTGCAAGAATACAGTGGCTAAACTTCCCCAATCATAACCATTGCCTTCAAACCCTTCGTTGGCACGTGTGGCAAAAACTTCAGCTTTATAAGAACCCACATCGCTCAAACATACAGAAACGCTATCTTCGTGCTCGACCCAGAAGAAAGGGCTGATGACTTGCTCAAAATCTTGCCTACTCATTGTGTTATACCTAATATTTGAATATCAAACAGATCTTAATACTAACACTTAGGAGTTATCAATTTGTTAGTTTTTACTTATGAGGCGTACTAAAAAGCATCTGCTGGCACAAAAACCTCACCAACCATGATACGCCTTGCTGAACGGCTCATCGAGACTTTTTTGGCTTGCCAGCGGTCATCGACTTGTTCTGTTTTGCCGCCTACTAGTAGAGTACCTGATGGGTGACCAAAACGTACTTCATCGAACTTCTGACCACCAGCGGCCTCATTTACTAAGGTTCCTTGTGTGGTTGCTGCTGCAGCAATGGCGACAGCTGCTGTACCCATCATGGCGTGATGCAATTGCCCCATACTCATGGCACGTACCACTAAATCAATTTCGCCAGCATCGACCGACTTACCACTAGAGGCGGTATAGCTCTGTGCTGCGCCCACCCAAGCGATTTTAGGAATGTGTTGACTGGTCTGTGCCTCGCTCACATCTTTAAATAATCCCATCGCCACACCGCCTTTGGCGCGGATAGTCTCAAGCTTAGCAAGTAGCTCGCTGTCGCTATTGATATCACCTTGCAATTCAGTACCCATAAACCCCAAATCTTCTGCTTTCATAAAGATGGTCGGGATACCAGCGCTAATAAAGGTAGCTTTGACGCTATCGGTATTTAAACCGCAACCCGTTACATCGAAGTCATCGACCAAGTTGCCAGTAGGGAACATGTCGCTGGTGGCATCGACTGGATCGATAAACTCAATTTTGACTTCAGCGGCGGGAAAGGTGACGCCGTCTAATTCAAAGTCGCCTGTTTCTTGAACCTGGACTTTTTTATCTGCGTCTTGATAGACGGGAACATGGGCAATGATAGTTTTGCCGATGTTTTCTTGCCAAATGCGTACTTCACAAATGCCGCTTTTAGTATTGTCATCGATGCTATTAGCAATCTTGTCGGCAGCAACTAGCCCCATGTTAATGGCGCAAGCACCAACAGCTGCGGTTAAGTTGCCGCAGTTACCCGCCCAGTCAATCATGGGTTTGGCGATATTGACTTGTCCAAATAGATAATTGACATCGTGGCTGTCATCATTTGCTGGAGATAAAATAACCGTTTTTGAGGTGCTAGAGCTGCCATTACCCAAGCCATCGATTTGCTTACCATAAGGGTCTGGGCTACCAATCACACGTAGCAAAAACTTATCACGTGACTCGCCAGCGACTTGGCAACGCTCAGGTAAATCAGACAGTTTAAAGAAAGTGCCTTTTGAGGTACCACCGCGCATATAGGTGGCGGGGACTGATATTTGCGGAGCGAAAGAAGGTTTGGATTTAGGATTGGTTTGAGCCACTGTATTAAGTCCTTTTTATATTGTTGTAAGATTAGGATGGTGCCATCAGCAAGTAAACATGAATGACTAAAAGTGCTTATTAATAATGATAGCGACAAGAGATAATCGTCAGATAGTTATCATCGACGGCATATACCAACCGATTGGCATCATCGATGCGTCTTGACCAAAATCCAGATAGGTTTTCTTTTAGGGGTTCAGGTTTGCCAATGCCTTCAAACGGATTACGCTTACATTCGGTGATAAGTTTGTTAATACGTTTGAGTGTTTTTTTATCTTGCGTTTGCCAGTACAGGTAGTCTTTCCACGCAGCATCTGTCCATGCTAGTTGTTCACTCATTGTCAGACCCTTTGCGTTGATTCAAGCCTTTGAGTTTAAGCACTCTCAATGTCGTTATCCGCATGCTCATTGTCATCACTATCTTCTGCCGTATCAATTAGCTCACGCGTAACGGTCTTGCCAGCTTTATATTGAGCAATAGAATCCGCTAAGTGCGCTGCATTGGCAGGAGACTTTAATAGATAGACAGTTTCCATCAGGCTATTGTAATAATCAAGCGACATCACAACCGCATCATCAGCGTCACGGCGGGTTACGATAGTGGCGTTGGCATCATCGTTTACCGTATCTAGGACGGATTTTAGGTGTTTTCTGGCTTCTGAAAAACTAACGACTCTCATGGCTTACTCCTTTCATGATATTTTGCATAACTTGTACAATATATGGTACATATTACGCCATTGATTAAGTAAACTCAATATTTAGCTACTATCTAATACTTAGGAGTAAGTGACAAAACTCAGTGTATAGAACGCAAAAGCAAATAAAAGCCGATGTCATATAAAAAGGTTATACAACATCGGCTCCTTATATACTCATATCATACTAAAGGTTTAAACAATATCTAACGTACCTTCGATGAACTCTTTGGCAAAGCGTTGTAGCATACCGCCCGCGTTATACATTTTTACTTCATCAGCTGTATCTAAGCGGCAAATAATAGGCGCTTCTGTGATACTGCCGTCGGTACGATGAATCACCAACATCATCAATCCGCCAGCAGAGACTTCACCTGTGACATCAAAGGTTTCTGTACCATCGATATTTAACGTGTTGCGAGTCGTGCCTTCTTCGAACTGCAGAGGTAGGGCACCCATACCAACTAAGTTTTGACGATGAATACGCTCAAAGTCCTCAGCAACGACGGCTTCTACACCAGCGAGACGCACGCCTTTGGCAGCCCAGTCACGGCTAGAGCCTTGACCATAGCCATCACCTGCGATGATGATAAGCGGTTGCTCACGGTTCATGTAGGTTTCAATCGCTTCCCACATACGCATCACTTGACCTTCTGGCTCGACGCGGGCCAATGAGCCTTGGATAATTTCACCTTCCTCATCGCGTACCATCTCGTTCAATAACTTAGGATTGGCAAAGGTGGCACGTTGCGCGGTTAAATGGTCACCGCGGTGAGTAGCGTATGAGTTATAGTCCTCAGCAGGCAAACCCATAGTATCTAGATACTCGCCAGCTGCTGATGAGCCAAGAATAGCATTTGATGGCGACATATGGTCGGTTGTGATGTTGTCACCAAGTACGGCAAGCGGACGCAGACCTGTTAGGGTATTTTTCTTCGCCATTTTTCCTTCCCAATACGGTGGACGGCGGATATAGGTGGTCATCTCACGCCAGTCATATAAAGGGCTTAGCGTTTTACCCATGTCTTTTTTGGTTTCATCAAACATAGGAATATAAACGGCATCGAACTGTTCAGGTTTAACGGCAGCGGCAACGATAGCATCGACTTCTTCGTCATCAAACCAAATGTCTTTTAGATAAACATCATTGCCATCTTGGTCTTTGCCCAATGAGTCTTTTTCGATATCAAAACGGATGTTGCCAGCGATGGCATACGCAATAACCAATGGCGGCGATGCTAAGAATGCTTGCTTGGCATAAGGGTGGATACGTCCATCAAAGTTACGGTTACCTGAGAGTACTGCCGTGGTAAATAAATCATTGTCGATGATTTCTTTTTCGATATCAGGGTCTAGCGCACCACTCATGCCGTTACAGGTCGTACAGGCAAAACCAACCACGTCAAAACCGATTTCTTGTAGCTCAGGCATCAGACCTGCTTCTTCTAGGTACATTTTGACCGTTTTTGAGCCAGGTGCTAAGGATGATTTGACCCAAGGTTTCCGTAATAATCCTTTGGCATTAGCATTACGAGCCACCAGGCCTGCTGCTACCATATTGCGCGGGTTTGAGGTGTTGGTACAGCTGGTGATAGCCGCGATAATCACTGCGCCATCTGGCATCAAACCGTCCTTTGATTCAGGTAGTTTCTCATCAGGAGCGTGAGCGATGCCTTTGGCAACCAAATCATCGGTCGATACGCGGGCATGTGGACGCGAAGGCCCTGCCAAATTGCGGCCTACTGATGACAGATCAAACTCAAGCACGCGTGCGTATTCGGCTTTTTTCATACCGTCAGCCCATAGGCCAGTTTGTTTGGCATACTGCTCAACCAGTTTGATTTGTTCTTCACTACGACCAGTCAGACGCAGATAGTCGATGGTTTGCTCATCGATATAGAACATCGCAGCAGTTGCGCCATACTCAGGCGTCATGTTGGAGATAGAGGCGCGGTCACCGACAGTCAGCTGGCGTGCGCCATCACCGAAGAATTCTATATAGGTAGAAACCACACCGGCATCACGCAAAAACTCAGTCATGGCCAGTACCAAATCCGTGCCAGTAATGCCTTTTTGCAATTTACCTGTAAGTTTGACACCCACGTAATCAGGCAGGCGCATATACGATGGATTGCCGAGCATCACGCTTTCAGCTTCTAATCCGCCCACACCGATTGAGATAACACCGAGCGCATCGACCATTGGTGTGTGGCTATCTGTACCCACTAACGTATCGGCAAAAGCGACTTTTTCGCCTGCTTTGTTTTGTACCACTTGTACTACAGGTGACATTTTTTCTAGGTTGATTTGGTGCATAATGCCATTACCTGGTGGCACCACGTTTACGTTATCAAAGGCGTATTCGCACCAGTTGATAAAGTGAAAACGGTCATCATTACGGCGCTCTTCAATGGCACGGTTTTTCTCAAACGCATTGTCTTCAAAGCCTGCATGCTCAACAGCTAATGAATGGTCAACGATAAGCTGAGTTGGCACGATAGGGTTTACTTTAGCAGGGTCGCCACCTTGCTCAGCGATAGCATCACGTAGGCCAGCCAAATCAACAAAAGCCGTCTGACCCAAAATATCATGACAAACGACACGGGCAGGGTACCAAGGAAAGTCAAGGTCTTGCTTGCGGTCGATATGCTGCTTAAGTGCATTGGTTAGCTCTTCTGGTGGACAACGGCGTACTAGGTTTTCGCACAATACTTTTGAACAGAAAGGTAGTTTGTCATACGCGCCAGCTTCGATGCTCTCGACAGCTTCTCGGGTGTCAAAGTAGTAAAGGTCAGTATCAGGAAGTGGTTTTTTAAAGGGTTCGTTCATTGGTTGTACTAGTGCATTGTCCATAAGTCACCTTTGGCGGTTAGCTGGTTTAGATTAAAATTAATAAAAGATATTCTCTTAGCAAAATCGTTGGTTTTCTCGTTTTTAGCGATAAAAAGCGATAAAAAAGACTTTGCTAAAAAAATGATATTGAACGTTTAAACATAAGATCCTAAAGCCAGTATATGACCGACTCCTAATGTCGTAGTGAATATAAAAAACCAATTGGTATGCGAGGACGGAGCATTTTGGCGAAATAATTTAGCCCAAGCCATTATCATGCATACTATATTGATGACAAACAAAGAACCCCATAAGTTGAGCAAAAAATCTAACCACTCTCGACTTAAACTATTCTGAGAAAAATCCATCGTAAACTTGATACTGGTATAACTAAAACTGAGTAGAGTGATTGCTGATATTATGAAAATAAATATATCTACTTTTGACGTCTTTTGGTTTTGGTGAGGATAGACGATAGGTTTGATTAGTAATACCACTAACCATAAGAAGCTTGCCACCCAAACGACATATGATGGCCATACTGTCATCATACTTCTCCAAACGTAAACATAGATATCAAAAGTTAAGTATAGAGTGTGCCATGCGCGCCAGTTAAAGGTTGTCTAACTCTCAGCACGCAAAGCACATCTTAAAAAAATTATCCTACTTTAAATAATTAACGCGCACTCATATCTGGTACTGGACGCAGCTCTTCACCCGTATATTCTGCACTTGGACGGATGATACGGTTGTTAGCACGTTGCTCAAATACATGAGATGCCCAACCTGTTAAGCGTGAGCACACAAAGATTGGAGTGAACAGTTTGGTTGGAATACCCATAAAGTGATAAGCAGACGCATGGAAAAAGTCAGCATTACAGAACAGTTTTTTCTCGCGCCACATGACCTCTTCACAGCGTACTGATACGGGGTATAGCACCTCATCACCAACGTCAGCGGCTAGCTTCTCAGCCCAACCTTTAATTACGACGTTACGAGGATCTGATTCGCTATAGATGGCATGACCAAAGCCCATGATTTTATCTTTACGTGCCAGCATAGCTAACATCTCGGTTTCGGCTTCATCGGCTGAACCAAAACCTTCAATCATATCCATCGCAGCTTCGTTCGCACCGCCATGCAAGTGACCACGCAATGAGCCAATTGCACCTGTGATACAAGAATGAATGTCAGATAAGGTAGACGCACACACACGAGCGGTAAAGGTTGAAGCATTGAACTCATGCTCAGCATACAAAATAAGTGAGATATTCATCACTTTTGTGTGTAGCTCGTTTGGTTTTTCGCCTTTTAACAGATGTAAGAAATGGCCACCGATGGTTTCATCATCCGTTTCGGTTTCGATACGCACGTTGTCATGCGTGAAGCGATACCAGTAGTTAATGATTGATGGGAAAACCGCCAACATGCGGTCTGTTTTGTCTTTTTCTTCGGCAAAGTCAGTCTCAGTTTCAAGGTTACCCAGCATAGAGCAACCGGTACGTAGTACATCCATTGGGTGCGAATCGCTTGGGATGCGTTCAAGTACGTCTTTTAGCGCTTGTGGTAGACCACGTAATGTTTTGAGCTTGGCTTGATAAGCATCAAGTTGGCTTTGGTTTGGCAAGTTGCCATAAAGTAGCAAGTAGGCCACCTCTTCAAAGATGCATTTGTCTGCGAGTTCTGATACGTCATAACCGCGATACGTCAGACCTGAGCCTGATTTACCAACGGTTGATAGTGCCGTCTTGCCAGCGACCTGACCTCGTAGACCTGCGCCTGAAAGTTGTTTTTGTGCTGCCATGATTGAATTCCTTTTGTTGGTAGCTTTTTGGGTGAAAAGTAAAAAAAGGTGTTTCTTATAATGTGACTTCTTGCATCAGTCATTGCTAGCTTTTATGGTTTCGTTATTAGAAACCAGTTAACTGACACTTTCGCAAGAAGTCTATGGGCGTGTCCCCAATCTGAACAATCAGTATTAAATGGGCTAAAAATGGCTAAGTATTTGCCAAACTGCGTTAAGTAGCTTGCTAATATCTCGATATTATCTGCACTATTTTTCTTAGTTTGACTGCTATTTATCTCATTTTTATCTCTATGTTCAACATGGGGACACACCCTAAGCAGTTTCTTTGCTTATTGTTGACTGACTATAGCGCTGGTTGTGTGCAACTAAGACTGTGGTTGTGGTGCATCTAAATCAACAGTAATATTACAACGATCGAACTCAGCCTGAATCGGTGCACTCATTGCTTGCATTACACTGCCTTCACCTTGAGCCTTGTTTAGCTGCATGTACTTAGCGCCAACTGGTGATTGCATAAAGGTTTGTATTTCTGCCATTTCTTCTTTGGTAGGTTGTTCCATCGGTGTTTCGACTTCTTCGCCACTCATAATGCGTATTTGTTCGTTACCAAAGGCGATCAGTTTTTTCCCTAGATCTGAGTTATAAAACGCCTCTAACTCTTGTAACTCTGCATCGGTAAACTCTGTGTTATAGAAGTTATTAATTTCTTCTCTACCCAAGTCTTTGTCGCGCGATTCAAGGCAGCTTACTTGCTCTGCATTGAGCGATCCACTACTAATAAGCGGAGTAAATACGAAATTGTTAACAGTATCTAATGTCATTTCTGTCATCAGCAAGTTATCTTGAGTAGTAGCTGGTGACGTTTCGGCAGCAGTAGAGGCGCTCATCTCACTCGCCTCACTAGTGGTTTCGTCAACGGTTTCTGGTGTTTTATCACAGCCTGTTGTCAGCAACAGAGCGGCAAGCGTGCAGCTAAGCATTGAAGATTTAGCGATGGTATTAGCAGTAAAAAATGACATAAATAACCTAAAAGTAGGGGAGGGTTGATTTTTTAAAATAAAAGTAATAAAAAACGGTTTAGTTTTTGGTATTACTTATTATCGGCAAACAATTTGTCTAGTGTTTGCTCAAACTCATGATAGTTTAAAAAATCATACAGTTCCATACGAGTCTGCATAGTATCAACGACCTTTTCTTGTGTGCCATCGTTCAACAGGTGTTGATAAACGTTTAGTGCTGCTTTGTTCATCGCACGAAATGCGGATAGTGGATACAACACCATCTCGACACCCACACTGTATAGCTGGTCAGTGGTATATAAATCAGTCTGACCAAATTCTGTCATGTTGGCCAGTACAGGAATGTCTAGGACATCCGTAAACTTGCGATACATTTTGATATCGGTTAATGCTTCTGCAAAAATCATATCAGCACCAGCTTCTTGAAAGGCAACGGCGCGTTCAACAGCTGCATCTAAACCTTCTACAGACAATGCATCAGTACGTGCCATCACCACAAAGTCAGGATCGGTTTTGGCATCTAGTGCTGCTTTTAGGCGATCTACCATCTCTACAATACTAACGATTTCTTTATTTGGTCGGTGACCACAGCGCTTTTGAGCCACTTGGTCTTCGATATGTACTGCTGCCACGCCTGCCTTTTCCATTTTTCTGATAGTTTGAGCAATGTTGAACGCACCACCAAAACCAGTATCGACATCTACCAATAGTGGTGTATCAACCGCATCGGTGATACGGCGAGCATCTTCTAAGACATTATCTAAACTCGTCATACCCAGATCAGGTAGGCCAAATGAAGCATTTGCCACGCCCGCACCAGACAAGTACAACGCTTGGTGACCAACTTGAGTCGCCATCATCGCGGTATAAGCATTAATCGCGCCAGCAATCTGTAAGGGTTGGTTGTTATCATTTTTTTGTTTCATAGCACTGCGAAAGCGCGTGCCAGCCGATGGTAAAGTCATGTCTTAATCCTTACTTAGAGGGGTGATATTATCTTTGTTGCCATCGATTATACTCAATTATTGCTCGCTGAAAAGTATATTTTTATCCCTAGTAATTATTATATTTAAATAGTATATTAATTAATATTAATAATATTCAATTATTAAATAGCATTATCCAAAAAATAGCATTCCATATAAATTACTATTCATTTTAGTAAAACTATTCAGGCAAGCCGTTTTGAGTATTTACATTTATTTACAAAGATAATAGGAAGACTTGTCAGATATTGATAAATATCAAACAAGAAAAACCCCTTATTAGCCTAGCTAAAAGGGGTTTTATGTTTTTTGCATGTACTGCATTTTTGGACGCAACGTTTTTAGATACGTTGTAATAAACTCACTTAACCAAAGAGACCTGCAAGGTTGGCTAAGAATAACAAGGCAACACCACCTAGGAATAATAAGCTCACAATCGAGTAAATATTCATGCCTGCTGATAGTTTTTGCTGATTTTTAACCAGTGAGTAGTTCAACCAACCAAAGATAGGCGCAGAGACAAATGCTGATATCATGGCAAACTTGAGCATAGTACCTAGCTGTCCTGCAAAGAAGGTAATAATAACCAAACCACCACCGATAGCGTAAGTCGTCCAAAATGAGATTTGTTTTTTATTAATCGCTTTTTCACCTTTGAGTAAGCGCCAGCACTCAGCATTGGCTCGGCCGTAGCCATCAGCACAAGTAATCGTTGTGCCGAACATGCACATAAAGGCAATAAAAGCGACCAATAGTCTTGACCATTCACCGATGGTCGCCGTATACATATTGATAAGCTGATCAATATAGGCAATGCCTGCCGTTTGAATCTCTTGACCAGAGCCATATTGAACAAAAACACCTAGTGATAGAAAGAACAACGCTAAAATAGCAGATACCAAAAACCCGACATTGAAATCAAGCAAACCTTGTTTGTGAGTGGTATGGTCTGTTTTACGTTTTGCAGAGGTCCACATGGATGTAATGGCAGCAAACTCAAGCGGCGCTGGCATCCAACCCATGAGGGCCACGATAAAACCTAATGTGGCCAAATTCCAAGGCGTGACTGCAACGAAGTCAACGGCCATAACGGTCGGTCTGCCAGCAGCGATGACAACTGCGGCTACAGTAGCAATCGTTAGCGCAATCATAATCCATTTGGTTACACCATCGAGCAGCTTGTAGTGACCGGCAATCAAAAATACCCAGCATACAATTGTCACTATCCATGCCAATGTAATGGTAGACAGCTCAATAGAGGCGGGCAGCATAAAACCAAGAATAACGGCTGCGATTAATGACACTGCGCCAGTGCTAATAATCGCTGATAATATAGAGAGAATAAAATATACCCATAGATATGTCTTAGAGCGTTTGGCATAGCCTGCAATCAGACTTTCACCAGTATCGTAGACATAATCTGTACCAAAACGGAAAAATGGGTATTTAAAAACATTGGCTAATACAATAATAATGGCCAGCTGCCAGCCATAAAGTGCGCCAGCCTGTGTCGATGAAATGAGGTGTGAGCCACCAATGGCAGCGGTCGCCATCAAAATCCCAGGACCAAAGATACGCCAACTAAAGCCTTCCTGGTTAGTAGCGCTATCAAGCGTGTTTGTTTGTTGTGCGGTCATACATACCTCAAATTATATCTCTAGAGACACCCTAACACTGACCTGTGACAGAGTGCCTGCAACTAATAAGTAATGTTTATAAATGAAATGGTAAAGACTAAAAGGATAAAAACAGTGATAGTTAAATATTTATAGGCGACTTTAGCATATCTATAATGATACGAGATAATGATTATTTTCATCACCTAAGCTAACGAATGGTTAATAATCAGTTTTTTAGGTAAATTTCTGATGTCGATAAGTAATACCACGTTGTTCATAAACATGATAAATAGCAGTCAGTAAATCAGGAATACTAGGATGAACGAAGTCTTTGAGCGTGTGTAGATAGATAGGGGAGGTAACGTTTTCATGCACCAAGCGTTGATAGCTGATTTGTTCGGTACGTACCGTTTGTAGGCTGGCAGGTACGAGCGTAATACCTTCACCTGCTGCTACTAGACCCAGTGCGATCTGTAAATCACTCACCGTTGTTGTCATAAAAGGAGAAATACCGTATTGTGCAAATAAATGCAGCAAAGGCTCAGTAATGGGCGTATCGTTGGTTGCCGATTCTTTATTCGTATGAAGCGTTTTGGTATGAGCGTTTGGCGTGGCCATCGGCAAACGCGTTTGATGATATAGAATCAATCGGTTGTTTGCCAAGTCTATCAGCCTCTGCTCACGTACATGTGCTAAAGCATGCGCTTTAGGTAAGGCAACGACATAGCGTTCATGGCGCAGTAATATTTGCTGAACCCATGGGTCTTGATGCGCAAAACGACCAAAGCCAATGTCGATATCACCAGATTTTAGAGCATCCATTTGCTGATAGGAGCTGATATCTTTGAGATTGACTTCAATATCAGGACTGGACTGCTTGAGCCTAGCAATGATTTCTGGGAGCAACCCATAGAGCACGGAAGGAACAAAACCAATATTAAGAATACTACTTGGTGCGGATAACCGCTGCGTCATACTGGTCACTGTATCAATCTCTGTTAGAATGGCACTGATTTTATCGTAAAAAAATGCACCAGCCTCAGTCAAATCGAGCGGCCTATGATAACGATCAACCAGCTCCACACCCATATCGGTTTCGAGCTGTTTGAGTAAGCGGCTCAGAGTAGGCTGTGACAACCCTGTCTTGGTTGCCGCCGCGCTAAAGCTACGCAACTCTGCGATAGATATAAAGGCATTCAGTTGTTTTAAGTCCATACCGTTAAACCTGTGTTGATATAGTCGGTTCAATATAACTTGGATACAAGGAAACCAAGTGAAAGTGCTGTAAATAGTAAGCTAAGCGAGACTGACGCCGTATTCAGTAGATAGAGGAGTGACTATAGCCACTCTATGGCTTATCAGTATAGTGCATACCTCTATCCATATAACCACCTATTCACCGACTAATATTAGAGTCTATTAAACATAGGGCTAGTTGAGCTATTAACTCAAAGCCAACCAGGCGTTGTTTGTATTGCTCATTTCTATTTTCCATTGGTTATTATATTCAGGTATTAAAAAAGCTTTGTCATAGCCAAAGTAGCGACATACTCGTACAGTTAGCAAGGATTGCAACATATCGAATTTATATAAATTTAACTATAAGTTAGAAAATATGCAGAATAGTAACGATATTTACAATATACTTTCACTATAAAATATTTTGTACTTGAAGATAATAAGATGAACAATTATATTATTTGATAACGATATAGTTACACTGTAGTAATAAACTGGTTTGGTATTATTTTATGAGCGACAAAAAAACAGATATTGGTACAGATTTTGAAGAAAAGTTGGCGGAAATCACCACTAGAAATCCACGTGCTCGCACCAATAATAATATCTATGATCGGTTCGTCAGTCGTGTAGAAAACACTAATAGTGAAGACTTAACACAATCTGAAAATATTAAGTTAGCACCTAAATATCAGTCTTCTGGAAAAACAGAGCTTGAGCTGCGTACCGATTCAGATAATGATACTCATCTGTTAAATAACACATTGAGTATAGATCAGGCTGAAACAGATACCGTGTTTGATTTTTCAGATCAAGTACTGTCTATTGATACAGATGAATTCCTAGAAATTGATTTTGATGATACTCATGCGGAGAGCAACAACGAAATTGTTGAGTCAGAGTCAGATTTTTCAGATCAAGTACTGTCTATTGATACAGATGATTCCTTAGAGATTGATTTTGATGATACTCATGTAGAAAGTAACAACGAGGTTGTTGAGTCAGATTTCTCAGATCAAGTACTGTCTATTGATACAGATGAATTCCTAGAAATTGATTCTGATGATACTCATGTGGAAAGTAACAATGAAATTGTTGAGTCAGAGTCTGACCAGCTCTGCAATACGGATGAGACGACCTCTATAGCTAATGATGACGAAGCTACACAAGAAACGCAGAAACAGCAGGCTGTCAATATACCAGCTGCTACAGAAGCAAAAAACAAGCCAGCAAATAATAAAAAAACGCTCGTTATTGGTCTGATTTTGGGTTTAGTATTGATTGCTATTGTTATAGCAACACTTGTTTTTATGGGCGTTTTTCCAACAGACACAGCTACCGCTGATAATACTGAATCAAATATTAATAGTAATGTCGATACGGTGCCAACGGATAGTGCGCCTAGTTCTGACGAGGAACAAGTAGCCAACAGTAATGCCCAAACCGATACTGATACTGATACTGATACTGATACTGAGCTCAGCGTTACAGAGACACCAGCAGCCTCACAACAGGATGAGCTAACTGGTGAGAATCAGAGCGCCAATAACGATATTGTCGATAGCAATAGCAATGCGGCTATCGATGAGAAAAAGACCACAGATACCACCTCAGATGACGCAGTATCTAGTGAGGCGCAAGCTGAACCAGCCATTAGTTACGAAGATTTTAGACAGGAGTCACAAAATACATTGTATCGTGAGACCACTGATTAGGTTCGCTTTACTATATATACAGCTAGTTGCTCTTATATTTTCTATATTATTGATAAAACGGATGAAATCAATATCAAAACGCATGAGTTACGCCAACAAAAAAGTCAAAGAAAGCCTTCTAGTAACATAAAAATAATCATCACAATCGGTATGTTGTTGGTGATTACTATTGTTATGTC
>NZ_JBQSXG010000016.1:0-38485 GCF_052378005.1 Psychrobacter sp. AOP31-B2-9 | reverse complement strand
TTTCAAAAAATCTTACTTGAGTGTAATAGTTCTAAATTTTTTATTGTATATAGCTTACAACGTATTATGGTTATATGTAATAAAGTGTGTGAAAGCTAAAATGATAATATGAGCCAGATATAACTTTAAAACCTTGCTTCTAATTATTATACTTTTTTAGTTGTCGAGACCTTTGACCAAACTTATCAAGTGATGAGCTACGCCAGGATGTTCTTTTTCATAGTAGTCAGCCATAACCTTAATAAAACTAACATCTGCACTGGTTTTAATATCACTCTCAGAAAGCATAGATAGCTTCTCAATATTTCTAGGCAAATCAGTTAATTTTTTTCCAAACATATTCTTGTAGGCACGTGAATTCTTACCCGAAAATAGAGCGGTAAAAGCCTTTATGCTAGATTCAGGAACCTTTTTACTATCATACCTGCTACTAATATAATTCATAAACCACGGTTTGGCATTATCACAGTCTGGCACGTGCCATAAATAACGCTCAGCGTTCCCTGTCAATACTATGTCTGGTTCAAGTACTTTAACTACATCATCTAAAATATAAGGATTTCTAAAATAAACAACTTCACTAAAAATTCTTTTAAAGATATCAAACCTACGTTGGAAGAAGCTATCGCCAAATAGTACTAGTCTACGATTGTATAGGGCGTAAGGATTAAAGAAAAAATATAGGTGACCAGTATTACCTTCTAAGCCTGAAGCTGTAGAGAAGTGTTGCACACGGTTTTTTGGTAAACCGCTCAATCCCTTCAGAGATTGCATTTCTTCTAAACTATCTCCTCCAAGCATATGTCTCAAATCTCCAACCAGATCAGCATGTCCGTAAATAGGCTTTGGTAATTCAGGGTAGCCAAACTCTTTCATTACCTGCTCAATCACTTTCAATACACCAGAAGCATTAAGGTGTGAATCTTCTAAAAGATAATCTTCTGGTAATATAGTAGGATACAATACCTGTGGGTGGTGATGTTTGTCAGAAAATATAGGATTAAGTTCAACACCTATACTTTGGAATCTTTCGCGAAATACAATAGGTTTGCAGGGAAATACTATATGTTTATATTCAAATCCTTCTCTTTTGGCAATTGATACGTTATGTGTCATATTTTTTTGAAAGTTATCTATCATTTTCGTCTTCAGTGCAACCTCACCCATCAGAAGTTGAAACTGATGCTGCGCTCTATCTTTTTGCTGTAAAAAAAGCACTTCTCCAAAAGTAATAACATCGTTCTTTATTGTTAAATGTGGGTTGCTCTCAAGCTGCATAGGAATTCTCTCAATTTTTGCAAAAATGACTAAGTTCTTTAGTATATTTCCTAATTTCAAAACTAATAATTACATTGAAATAAATAGCTTTCAAACAAGAGAAACAGTGCAGATAATATCGATATATTAACTAATATGTTTGACACTATCTAGCTAGCTAAATTTATCCAGTTAAACTGATTTAGAGGATTATTGCTTGACTTGAAAGCATACTCTAGTGTTGTATTATTAAGTCTCATATTAGATATATATCTAATAATTATCTCAGCCCGTTATACTACTTACAGTATTCAAGCTATTATAAATCAGTGATTTAATATACAAAAAGACACCCCATTGTAGGGGTGTCTTTACTTTTTTTCAATAGAGTTTTAGTAGTTAATAGGTTTTTGACCCTTTTACCAACCAGTAACTTCTTTTAGCTTTTCACCAAGCTTAGATGGGTCACGTGTATACGCGATGCCAGCATCTTCGAACGCTTTGAATTTCTCTTCAGCAGTACCTTGACCACCAGAGATGATAGCGCCAGCATGACCCATACGCTTGCCTTCTGGAGCAGTAACACCAGCGATATAACCAACAACTGGCTTAGTTACATGGTCTTTGATGTAAGCAGCAGCTTCTTCTTCAGCAGTACCACCGATCTCACCGATTAGGATGATTGCTTCAGTTTGTGGATCAGCTTCGAACAATTTCAATGCGTCAATCTGGTTCATACCAGGGATAGGATCACCACCGATACCGATACAAGTTGACTGACCAAAACCAAGCTTAGTTGTTTGAGCTACGGCTTCATAAGTCAATGTACCAGAGCGTGAGATGATGCCCACTTTACCTGGCTGATGGATATGGCCTGGCATGATGCCGATTTTGCACTGACCCGGAGTGATAACACCTGGGCAGTTAGGACCAACCAGACGTACGTCGCCCGCTTCTTCAAGATAGCGTTTGGCTTTTAGCATATCGATAGTCGGTACGCCTTCAGTGATCACAACGATCAACTTAACGCCAGCATCGATGGCTTCAACAATAGAGTCTAGTACAAATGGTGCTGGTACATAGATAACAGAAGCGTCAGCTTGAGTCGCTTCCATGGCTTCCGCCATGGTGTTGAATACTGGTAAGCCTAGGTGCGTTTGACCGCCTTTACCTGGAGTCACACCACCAACTACTTTTGTACCATATTCGATGGCTTGTTCAGAATGGAACGTACCATTTTTACCAGTAAAACCTTGTACCAATACTTTGGTATCTTTATCGATTAATACACTCATTATATTTTCCTTGTATTCGGTTGTCTTGTAATAGTGGTCTTTACAACTATCATTATCAAATTTTGATAACCAATCTTTATTATAAAAACCACTATTACGATTTGACTACTATGCTTAAGCGTTTATCTCTAAACACTTATATTTAAAGACTTACGCTTTAACAGCATCGACAATTTTTTGAGCCGCGTCAGATAAACCTTGAGCTGAAATCAATTTCAAACCAGACTCTTCTAGGATTTGCGCGCCTAACTCAGCGTTGTTACCTTCTAAACGAACAACAACTGGTACTTGTACGTCAACTTCTTTGATAGCAGCGATAATAGCTTCTGCAATCATGTCACAACGTACGATACCGCCGAAGATGTTGATTAGAACGCCTTCAACACTGCTGTCTTCTAAGATAATTTTGAACGCTTCAACAACGCGATCTTTAGTTGCGCCGCCGCCAACGTCCAAGAAGTTAGCAGGCTTGCCGCCATACAATTTGATGATGTCCATGGTCGCCATGGCAAGACCAGCACCGTTAACCATACAACCGATGTTACCTTCTAGAGCAACATAGTTTAGGTCAAACTCAGCCGCTTTAAGCTCACGCTCGTTTTCTTGAGTTTTATCCTGTAGCGCTGCGATTTTTGGCAGACGATATAGGGCGTTTGAATCGATGCCAATTTTGCCATCAACACAAACGATTTCGCCATTTTCACGAACAGCTAATGGGTTGATTTCCATCAATGCAAAGTCATTTTCAACAAATGCTTTATAGGCGCCAGTCATCAATTTAACAAATTGATTGATTTGCTTGCCTTCTAGACCAAGTTTGAACGCAACGTCGCGCGCTTGGAAAGGCATTAAACCAACTAAAGGATCAACGTGTACTTTGAAGATTTTTTCTGGTGTGTTGTGAGCAACTTCTTCGATATCTACGCCGCCTTCGGTAGATGCCATGAAAGTCACGCGACGAGTCGCACGGTCAACAACAGCGCCAAGATATAGCTCAGTTTGTACTGGATACATATCTTCTGCAACCAATACAAAGTTGACTGGCTGACCATCAGCATCAGTTTGGAACGTTACTAGGTTAGTACCGATCAGCTCTTCAGCAACTTGCTTGGCTTCTTCACGAGTTTTAACCAGTTTTACGCCACCAGCTTTACCGCGACCACCAGCATGTACTTGCGCTTTAATTACCGCGATATCCGTTGGGGTTTTATCAAAAGCTGCAGCAGCTTCGTCGCCGTTATGAGCGATGATGCCTTCTTGAATTGGCAATCCGTAGCTTTTTAATAGCTCTTTTGCTTGATACTCATGTAAATTCATTGATTGTATCCTTTATTTTTTACAATTAATAAAAAGTGAAATCAAGTGCGCACATATACATATGAATCATACGTCTGACGCACTCATGATTGTGGCATCACCAAAATAGCGATACCCCAATCAGGTTGTAAATCGATAATAATTAAACGAGCAACTAGTTATTTCTTACGCTTTTTGCGCTGGATAGCGTGGATAGCACGGCCATCTGCAGATAGCGCAGCTTCATGCACTGCTTCTGAAATCGTTGGATGCGCAAATGTCATCAGCTGCAAGTCTTCAATACTAGAGACAAATTCCATTGCAATCATACCTTGATGGACGATATCACCCGCGCCAGCAGAGATAGCATGCATACCTAGCAAGCGATCAGTTTTGGCATCAGCAACGACCTTAACAGAGCCTTCCGCTTCACTTTGAGCAAGTGCACGGCCGTTAGCTGCTAAGTTGAATGAACCAGTTTTAACTTCGTAGCCAGCTTCTTCAGCTTCCTGCTCAGTCATACCAACCCATGCGATTTCTGGATGCGTGTAAATGACATTAATAATAGTGTCATAGTTTACCTGAGGTTTTTCGCCATGGATACGCTCAACGGCCATCATACCCTCTTCCATTGCTTTATGTGCAAGCATAGGACCACGGACTAAGTCACCGATAGCGTAGACACCATCAAGATTGGTTTTACACTGGTCGTTTACATCGATAAGACCACGTTCCGTTAAGGTGATACCACTGTCTTCACCAAGCAGTTTTTCAGAGTATGCGCGGCGGCCAACACAAACGATAAGTTTGTCAAAGCTTTCTTCAGATGACTCACCTTTGGTTTCGCTCGTGACAACCACTTGATCGCCTTTTACTTCAGCGTTAGTGACTTTGGTATCAACACGAATATCAAGACCTTGTTTCTTGAGTAACTTACCAGCTTCTTTAGCGATGTCTTTGTCAGCAGCGGCTAAAAAGCTTGGTAGCGCTTCATAGACTACCACTTCAGCACCTAGACGACGCCATACAGAACCAAGCTCAAGACCGATAACACCAGCACCGATCACGCCTAAACGCTTAGGAACTTCGGTAAAGTCAAGTGCGCCAGTAGAGTCAACGATACGATCGCCATCTGTTTTGGCCACAGGAATGTCAATAGGTACAGAACCAGCAGCAAGGATAACGTTTTTTGCGGTAATAGTGCTTTCGCTGTCATCTGCTAGAGCAGTAAATTTGACTTTTTTGTCAGCGCCTTTACCGTCAACTAGAGTACCCCAGCCTTGTAGCCAGTCAACACCATTACCTTTCAGTAGTGCAGCGACACCGCCGGTTAATTGCTTAACGATACCTTCTTTACGAGCAATCATTTGCTCGACATCGATGGTGACATCGCTCGTACTGATACCATGCTCAGCAAGGTCGTGTTTGGTCGCTTCATAGCGATGTGAGCTATCAAGCAATGCCTTTGATGGGATACAACCAACGTTCAAGCAAGTACCGCCAAGTGCAGGCTCGCCTTTGTATAAACGTTTTTCGATACAAGCAACACTCATACCTAATTGACCTGCACGGATAGCAGCTTCGTAGCCACCAGGACCGCCGCCGATGACGACTAAATCATAACTGTCTTTCATAGTAGGTTCCTATTTTTAATTATCATTTTAATTATAAATATCATTTAAACTGAGGATTATTTCGTTAATAAACAGCTAGTACCACTGTCTAGACTAAAGTTAAAAAGCTTGTATCAGTGGTTGCCGATACAAGCTTAAGCGCTTACAGGTCTAATAGTAACATGGCTGGATCTTCGACCAACTCTTTGATAGTAACTAAGAACTGTACTGCTTCTTTGCCATCGATCATACGGTGGTCATAAGACAGCGCAAGATACATCATTGGTAGGATTTCCACTTTACCATCGACAGCCATTGGGCGTTCGTTGATAGCGTGCATACCTAAGATCGCAGTTTGTGGTGGATTCAGGATAGGTGTAGACATCAATGAACCAAATACGCCACCGTTTGAGATAGTGAACGTACCGCCAGTCATATCATCTAGACCCAGCTTACCTTTCTGTGCAAGGCCACCAAGCTCACGAATACGGCTTTCAACATCAGCCATGCTCATGCGATCCGTATCACGCAATACTGGAACTACCAAACCACGGTCTGAAGATACTGCAACACCAATATCATAGAAACCATGATAAACGATGTCATCACCGTCTAGTGATGCGTTGACTGCTGGGAAACGTTTCAATGCTTCTGTCGCTGCTTTTACGAACAATGACATAAAGCCTAAACGTACACCATGACGTTTTTCGAACTGTTCTTTGTACTTAGCACGCATGTCCATCAATGGTTTCATGTTCACTTCGTTAAACGTAGTCAACATAGCCGTGTCTTGTGATGCTGACAACAGACGTTCAGCCACGCGTTTACGCAGACGTGTCATTGGAACACGTTTTTCAGTACGCTCACCCACCGATTCAGCTACTGGACGGCCGCTATCCGACTTGATGCTGCTGTCCGCTTTCAATGTTGGGTTTGCCATGTCAGTTTTGGTCACACGGCCACCGCGGCCACTGCCTTCGACGTTTTTCGGATCTACGCCACTCTCTTTCGCTGCTTTACGAACGGCTGGGCTTTGATCTTTATGATCCGCATCATTGCTCGCATTTTGAGCAGGCGCTTGTGCCGGCTCGCCACCATCTGCCGCTTGAGCTGATTCAGCTGGTGCTTCTTCTGCAGCAGGAGCCGCAGCTGCACTAGCACCGGCTTCAAACTGAGCAATAAGCTCATCAGACAAAACAGTATCATCAACTTGTTTGACGATTTGAGTGACAACACCATCATCTGGTGCCACAACTTCTAGTACCACTTTGTCAGTTTCGATTTCGGCCAGTAGGTCATCACGGCTAACTTGTTGACCTTCAGCAACATGCCACTCAACGATTGTACCGTCAGCAACAGATTCTGGAAAAACGGGGGCTTTGATATCAGCCATCGATATACTCCTTAGATTTGGATATTCATATTTGTTATTAAGTCGTGATAAGCAGTCAGCGCCATCTTGGATAGCCTTCTTAGATAATACTATCTAGATTGTGTTACAGCATGCTGACTGTTATCGCCTGATTCATTTATCTTCAATAATCTGTTACTTAGACAACTCATCGACACTGATACCAAGACCACCAGCGATCAACGCTTGTTGCTGCTGAGCGTGCAGTTTTGGTGAGCCTGTTGCAGGTGCTGCACTCGCAGGACGTGCCACTGGCTCCATGACTTTTGCCTTGGTTGGGTGCGGTGCCACGATACGGAACATATGCGGTGCTAAGTAATACCAAGCGCCTTGGTTAAGCGGCTCTTCTTGCGTCCATACGATCTCAGCCAAGTTACTGTATTTTTCAATCTCAGCAATCAAGCGTTGCTCTGGTAATGGGTAGAGCTGTTCGATACGAACGATAGCCACATGATCTAAACCTAATGCACGGCGCTGCTCAAGCAAATCATAATAGACTTTGCCGCCACATATCACCATACGCGTCACTTTATCAGCGTTGTGATCGTCGATCTCTGAAATTACAGTTTCAAACTTACCATTAGCAAGCTCTTCTAGATTTGAAGTCGCAAGCTTATGACGTAGCAAGCTCTTCGGTGACATAACGATCATTGGTTTACGGATTGGGCGTATCGCTTGACGGCGTAAGGCATGATAGATTTGCGCAGGCGTCGTAGGTGTGATGACTTGCATGTTGTCTTCAGCACATAACTGTAAAAAACGCTCTAGACGCGCAGATGAATGTTCTGGGCCCTGACCTTCAAAGCCATGTGGTAACAACATGGTTAGACCACAGACGCGCTGCCACTTGGTTTCACCACTTGAGATAAACTGATCGATAACAACCTGTGCACCGTTAACAAAATCACCAAATTGCGCTTCCCAAACGATCAAAGCGTTTGGTACTGTTGTTGCATAACCATACTCAAAAGCCAATACGGCTTCTTCTGATAGTAATGAATTATAAGTCGCAAAACGGGCTTGTTTTTCACTGATATGAGCCAGTGGCACATACATGCTACCGTCATTGACGTTATAAATCTCACTATGACGATGGGAGAATGTACCACGACCGACATCTTCTCCGGTAATACGTACCAAGACATCATCATTATCAACCAATGAAGCATAAGCCAATGTTTCAGCTGCACCCCAGTTCAATGGCTCTTCGCCTGTTTGCATTGCCAAGCGTTGGTCAACTACTTTTTGAACTTGACGTTGTAGCTTATAGCCTTCTGGCATTTGTGCCATGCGACGACCATAACCTTTTAGGGTTTCGATATCGACACTAGTGTCCCATTCATCAACCAAATCATGACCCAAATAAGGCGTCCAATCTACAAACAGCTCTTCGTTTGGCTCATTGACTAGTGAACTAGCAACATAGTCACCACGATCTAAAGACTCACGATACTCATCTTCATACTGCTTTTCTTCGTCGGCACTTAAAATACCAGCTTTGATAAGCTTCTGTGCATAAAGTGTGCGGGTGGTTGGTAGCTTTTTGATAACAGCATACATGAGAGGCTGAGTGGCCGATGGCTCATCTGCTTCGTTATGACCGTTACGGCGATAGCAGAACAAATCAATAATGATGTCTTTATCAAACTCACGACGGTAATCTAATGCCAATTGGGCAGCAAACACTACAGCTTCAGGATCATCACCGTTCACATGTAGAATAGGCGCATGTACCATTTTTGCGACGTCAGTACAGTATTCAGTTGAACGAACATCTTCTTGACGGCTAGTGGTAAAGCCTACTTGGTTGTTGATGACAATGTGTACTGTACCACCAGTGGTATAAGCACGAGTTTGTGACATTTGGAAAGTTTCTTGGACCACACCCTGACCAGCAAAAGCAGCATCACCATGTACGACGATTGGCAATACCGAGTTACCAACTTGATTGTCTCCAAGTGATTGATCACTACGGCGAATCTGACGGGCACGTACTGAGCCTTGTAACACTGGCGCGACGATTTCAAGATGCGATGGGTTAAATGCTAAGGCCAAATGAGCCTCACCACCTGGTGTCATCACATTAGATGAGAAACCATTATGATACTTCACATCACCTGAGCCTTTTTCTGGCTGAACCTTCCCATCGAACTCATCAAATAAGTCTGCAGGATTTTTTCCCAAGATATTGACCAATAAGTTTAGGCGTCCGCGGTGCGCCATACCAATGACCATCTCTTTGGTACCGTAACTACCAGCACGCTGGATGATTTCATTGACAGCAGGGATAAAGCTTTCACCACCTTCAAGACCAAAGCGTTTCACACCCGTATATTTACGTGCTAAATACTTTTCTAACCCTTCGGCTGCTGTCAAACGCTTAAGAATAGAGATGCGTGTTTCTTTATCGAACTCGATATGACCTAAATTGCTTTCTAGATACTTTTCCATCCAGCGTTTTTCTACACTGGTGGTTACGTGCATATATTCGACACCAATGTGACGGCAATAGACACGCTCCATGATTTCAATAATTTCGCGTAAAGGTGCTTCATCTTTGCCAATATTTAAATCATTGGTAGGAAATACGGTATCAAGGTCGGCTTCTGAAAGGTTGTGATAAGCGAGGGTCAAATCTTCCACTTCGGCACGTGGTTCTAGATTTAATGGGTCAAGATTGGCGCGGCGATGACCACGGCGACGATATGCTGAAATCAACTGCTGCACACCCATTTGCTTGGGGTTTGTACAGTCCACTGTATTATTAGTGGTTGATTGACTACTACTCTTGCCTGCTGTCTGGTTGCGTGCGAGCAACAAAAACTGTTCTTTAATAGCATTGTGTTGAGCATCGTTTGGCGATTTGTACTGTTCAAAGTATGCTTGCCAATCGCTGTCAACGCTATCAGGATCATTAAGGTATTGCTCATAAAGAGCTTCTATATACTGGCCGTTATCAGCCGCCAGTTCTGTATGGCCTGAGCCTTTTGCTTCTTTAGTTATACTATTCATAATAATCGTCTATTTGATAGATAAATGAATGGAATCGTGCTTATTATTGTGTAATCTGTCGTACGTTAGATGCTAACGCCTATAATATCTATATGAAAAATATAATTATTTGTGAACGTCCGGTTTTCTTATCCAACTCGTTTCACAATATTAATTTATATATACTACTAGCCATAACCAATTTATTGATAACCAGTTATCTATAAATCATCAATGCAGCACCTAGCTATTTTCACCACTGTTATTCGCTATGTCTAAGATATTACAAATTTTCTGCCCAACATACACTGCTGTATAGAGTAACATGACTGTATTTTATGACATAGTTTGTTTGTTCAATACTAGGTATTTAGGTAATGAATAACTATTATCACTTCAGCCACCTGATAATAACTTTATCATGATTTTTAAGATGTTTTGGTACTTTATTACTAGGGCTTGTCCTAGCACCGGAAAGCATGCATGACTGATATTTGTTCATCACAATATCGTCCGTATATAACCATGCACTATTCTAACATCTAAATTAACCAATATCTCTTAATGAGTGCTTACCGATAACGCTAATTATATAGTTTGCCTATGTATATATCATGATTTCTTACACACAGCCAACGTATTGTTAGCACAGCCTTACCTTTAGTAATTTATCATTTTCTCAGCTCTAGGCCCTGCCCTAAATCTGAGTATGAAATATCAAACCATCTCTAAACTATACGCATAAAAAACACCACCTAATCATTAGGTGGTGTTTTTTATGCAGTATCTGCAAAAAACCATGCAATTATAAACGATTAACCTGCTTGGTCAATCAACATATTACGTAGATGACCAATTGCTTTGGTAGGATTCAATCCTTTTGGACAAACTGACACACAGTTCA
The DNA here is from genome assembly GCF_052378005.1 of Psychrobacter sp. AOP31-B2-9. Classification (NCBI taxonomy): domain Bacteria; kingdom Pseudomonadati; phylum Pseudomonadota; class Gammaproteobacteria; order Moraxellales; family Moraxellaceae; genus Psychrobacter; species Psychrobacter sp. AOP31-B2-9. Next base: position 27,718 of record NZ_JBQSXG010000016.1, on the reverse strand, counting down.
TGATGCCACGGCAACGGAATAAACTGAATGGATCATCTAAACGAGCCAAACGAGCTTGAGTATCACCATCACGACTATCAGCCACGAAACGATAAGCATGCAATAGTGCTGATGGACCTAGGAATTTATCAGGATTCCACCAAAATGATGGGCAACTGGTTGAGCAGCAAGCACATAGGATACATTCGTATAAGCCGTTTAGTTTTTCACGCTGTTCAGGTGACTGCAAACGCTCTGTCGGCGGTGCTGGCTGATCATTGATTAAGTACGGATGTACTTTTTCATATTGCTCATAGAATTGGTTCATATCAACAACCAAATCACGAACTACCGGCAAACCAGGTAAAGGACGAACCGTTACTTTTTCTGGCAAAGTATTCATGTTAATTAGACATGCTAAACCATTTTTGCCGTTGATGTTCATGCCATCAGAGCCACAAATGCCTTCACGGCAAGAGCGACGGAAGGTAATAGTCTCATCTTCCTTTTTAAGACGTAATAACACGTCAAGCAACATGCGATCTGAGTCTAGTAACTCAATCGTATAAGTTTGCATGCGTGGCGCTGCGTCCACATCAGGATCGTAGCGATAGATTTCGATGGTGCGAGTACCTCGGCTCATAATGCTAAACTCCACACATAGGTGATGGCGGGCATACATAGGTTGCAACATAATAACACTAGCTATCAATCTATAATGATATGTAATATCAAATATCGATTAATAGCCTAATAGCGCTGGCAGGTGCATGTAGCTAGCGGTCACCTTTTTAATAAGTTAATAAAGAATAAAACATTAACGCTGCTGCGTTATATCATACGTCATATCTAAAATTAATAGACACGGACCTTTGGCTCGATATAGTCAACGGTTAATGGTACTTTGCGGACTGGCTTATAAACAACACGATTGCCTTCAGAATACCACAAGGTATGCTTCATCCAGTCATGATCATTACGACCATTTGGCGCATAATCATCATCTTCTGGACGATCATAATCAGACACACTATGAGCACCGCGGCTTTCGTGGCGCATCGCTGCTGATATCATTGTTGCTTTTGCTACTTCATACAAGTTAGCGACTTCAAACGCCTCGATACGAGCGGTATTAAAGACTTGTGATTTATCAGCCAAATGAATTTGGTCGATTTTATCACCTAGCGCTAAAATCTTTTTAACGCCTTCGTCCATAATAGCTTGCGTACGGAATACGCTAGCATGTGTTTGCATTGTTGCACGAATCTCATCAGCCACTTCTTGCGCGTTATAACCTTCAGTAGATTGCTGCAACTTGTCTAGACGACGCATAGTGAAATCAAGCACACGTGGATCTAATGGTTTGTAGTTATGGTCTGCATGGTGGAACTCATCAACGATGTGCTTACCAGCAGCACGACCAAATACAACTAAATCAAGTAAAGAGTTAGTACCTAAACGGTTGGCACCGTGCACACTCACACAAGCACACTCACCGATTGCGTAAAGACCCTTAACGACATTGCCTTTCGTATACAAGCCTTCTTCATCAGTACCAGCTTCTAAGTCAGGTGTAACTACTTGACCATGAATCGTCGTTGGAATACCGCCCATCATGTAGTGAATAGTTGGAATAACTGGGATAGGCTCTTTAGTGATGTCTACGTTGGCGAAGTTTCTGCCAATTTCAAATACAGATGGTAGACGTTTCATGATGGTATCTACCCCTAAATGCGTCATATCCATGACGATATGGTCAGCATTAGGACCACAACCACGGCCTTCTTTGATTTCTTGGTCCATAGAGCGTGATACGAGATCACGTGGCGCCAAATCTTTTACAGTAGGTGCATAACGCTCCATAAAGGCTTCGCCATCTTTGTTACGCAAGATAGCCCCTTCACCACGGCAACCTTCAGTCAATAGTACACCTGCACCATGAACACCCGTTGGATGGAACTGCCAGAACTCCATATCTTGTAATGGAATACCTGCACGAACCGCCATGCCAATACCGTCGCCAGTATTAATATAAGCGTTGGTAGAAGCGGCAAAGATACGACCTGCACCACCTGTCGCTAGAACAGTAATCGGTGACTGGAATACAGCGATAGTACCTGTTTCTTGCTCAAGTGCGATAACACCATTGATGTTACCAGCTTCATCTTTGATCAAATCAAGCGCAATCCACTCAATGAAAAACTCAGTACCTTGCTCTAGGTTTTTTTGATACAAAGTATGTAGTAGCGCGTGACCTGTACGGTCAGCAGCAGCACATGCACGTTGAACGGCTTTTTCGCCATAATTCGACGTATGACCGCCAAATGGACGCTGATAAATCGTGCCATCTTCGTTACGGTCAAACGGCATACCCATGTGCTCAAGCTCATAAACGACTTTTGGCGCCTCACGGCACATGTACTCAATCGCGTCTTGGTCACCTAACCAATCTGACCCTTTGACGGTGTCATAAAAGTGAAAGTGCCAGTTGTCGTTGCTCATGTTACCCAAGCTTGCACCAATACCGCCCTGAGCCGCAACAGTGTGCGAACGGGTTGGGAATACTTTGGTCAAGACTGCAACCTTCATACCTGCTTCAGCCAAATGTAGTGAAGCACGCATACCTGAGCCGCCCCCACCAACGATGACTGCATCGTAGTTTAGGGTCTTAATGTTACTAATGGTATTATCTTGTCTAGTTGCCATTACGGTTTTCCTAATGCCTGTTAATGCTTAGAATTAAATAAAAAAGCTGTATCAAGCATCATCTTATTACAGGGCTGAATGTCATATTTATTCAGCCATTAAATGCGATTACTTAATAGGATGACGCAAACAACTTTTGGCCACTTAATTTGCATATCTATCGTTATATTAGGCTAGTTTCTTTTACTTTCAAATTGATTGGCTGTCTTTAAATGACCGCTTAAGTCAGAAACTGCCCAATGCTATGACTATTATTGGCTATAACGGATGGCTTTTAAATCATTCAGCAGCCAATAGTGTTGCTGAGCACACCCGCTATTGTTATAGATAGTAAAGGTATAAATTATTGGGTTAAACGGCGACTACACCGAATCCACTACCCCAAAAAATCATGATACCCCAAAATAGAAAGACTAAAATAGCGATAATCATTAATGACTGTAGCACTAAACGTAAACTTGCTGCGCCTGAGCCTAATTTGCCAGTGGTAATATAGTCAGTAAATACTGTCCACATACCTACCCAAGCATGACCAGCCAATGCAAGTACAGCAACTAAGCTGAATAAACGCATAGGCAAGCTAGTCATAAATGATGACCACTCAAGATAAGTGACATCGCCATGGGTCAAAAAGAAGCCCAACAACACCACACTATAAACGGCTAAAACAACAGCGCTGATACGCTGGATAATCCAATCACGTGAGCCTGAGCCGGTCAGACCAGTAGCACTTTTTATTCCTGAATCATTTTTAATCATTAGAACATCACCCATACAAATGACGCGACAATTAGAATCGCTGCAATCACAAAACTGACCTTAGAAGCGGCACGGCCAGATTTTAGCTCTTCGTTCATGCCCATGTCAGCGAATAAGTGTTTGATGCCCATCACAAAGTGATAAGCAATCGCGGCAACAAATATCCATGCTAAAAAGCGCACGAGTACGTTGTCAAATACGGTCTCAAAACTCTCAGGCGATGCCAGTGAGTTCTGCAGGAGCCATAGCATGACGGGAATCAATAAAAATAAAATAATGCCAGATATACGATGCAAGATTGAAGCAATTGCGATCGGTGAGCGATTAACGCTAATCACTTGGCTTAAAGGCAGATCAATAGGTCGGTTGCTTTTCACAGCGGGCATCCTTTTTGCGGTTATACTCCTGTATCTGCTATCAATGCTTTATATAAATATTATATAAAGCAACGAGCAACACATGAGACGAATAAAGTAAGGAAGGGCTAGCTGACGTAGTTTAATTTGCGCTAAAGTTAGAAGGCGAATACGTCTTATACTATAATACGTTTTATACTATATAGACGATCCAACATAGCTCATTGAGCTAATGCATCCCCTCATCAATAAAATTTTTACTGACGTTCTGACAGTAAAGATGAGGCGTTTGATAAATCGATTAACTATTCTATTTTTACTGATTGCCATTAACAAAAAAAAGATAACGCCATTGTGTCATCTCTATGGTATCACTTTTGTTAAGATAAACTTTATTATTGGCTGTTTAAAGATAGAACAATTAACAAAAATATCCAAACGACAGGCTGGTTTTGGTCTATAAGCTGGTTATCCAATCGTAATAAAGCATGAGTAAAGCAAAACTTTACAGATTACTCAACTAAGATTATCGCTTAATCTGCGCAAAGCTAGTGCCAGTTAAATCCCTCTAATTATAAAATGCCTGAGCACTAATTACAAATTTATCCCCTAAATACTGATTATTAGTGATGAATTAACAAAAAGCTGGCTATTTGCAATATGAATTCATTAATATTACTCACTTCTTATGCACCAAAAACTCAAACTCAATAGTCGTTCGTTCATACTCTGTCTGTTTTATAGTCAATAGACCTAATTTTTTTGGTCAGTAATCTTGCCAAAAACGCTTTAATATTATAATGTTAATGAGAATCATTGCTTTTTATAAAAAAGGGTTTTTGACACCAAATTACTTATTGGACATATTTTGATACAAAAATTACAGGGGATAAACGCGGCTAAACGGTACGAATGAGCAGTATTGATAGTAAAAGTCTTTTCAAATCACAGGGAATTACTGCTAATATACTCTGCGTATTAAATGAGTTAGATGTATTTTGAGCATTTGACTGACGATGACGCGAGGGTATGCGTCCGTAATAATTTTATTCTAACAAGCTAAAACAATGGAGAGCAATTTATGGCTGACAACAATGCCAAACTAACCGTCAATGATGACGAATACGAACTGCCTATTATTAAAGGTACTTTAGGGCGCCCAGTTATCGACATTGCTGCTCTACAAGGCTCAGAATTTTGGTCTTATGACCCTGGTTTTAAAGTAACTGCCCCTGTTGAATCAAAGATTACTTATATTGATGGTGGCAAAGGCGAGTTATTACACCGCGGCTACCCTATCGATCAGTTAGCAAACAATGCTGAATATCTAGAAGTTGCTTACGCCTTAATTCATGGCGACCTACCGAACGCTGAACAAAAAGCAGATTTTTTTGAAAAAATCCGTAAACATACAGGCGTTCACGATCAACTACGTAAGTTCTTTGAAGGTTTCCGCCGTGATGCGCATCCAATGGCTATTATGGTAGGTGTCGTTGGTGCCTTATCTGCGTTCTATCACGACAACTTAGACGTGAGCAACGAAGATCACCGCGAAATCACAGCTATCCGTCTAATCGCTAAGATGCCAACGCTTGCCGCAATGAGTTATAAATACTCACAGGGCGAACCGTTTATGTATCCGCGTAACGACTTTAACTACGCTGAAAACTTCTTGTACATGATGTTTGCAACACCTGCGGATGTTGACTATCAAACCAACGATGTCATCACTCGCGCCATGGACAAGATCTTTACATTGCATGCTGACCACGAACAAAATGCGTCAACATCTACTGTACGTCTAGCAGGTTCTACTGGTGCAAACCCTTATGCTTGTATCGCTGCTGGTATCGCTGCTCTTTGGGGACCATCACATGGCGGCGCCAACGAAGCTGTTCTTGAGATGCTAGATGAAATCGGTACTGTTGAAAATGTACCTGCATTCATGGAAAAAGTGAAGAGCCGTGAAGTGAAGCTTATGGGCTTTGGCCATCGTGTCTACAAAAACTTTGATCCACGTGCACAGGTTATGAAAGAGACTTGTGATGAAGTATTAGGCGCGCTTGGTATCAACGATCCTAAGCTTGAACTAGCAATGGCGCTTGAAAAAATTGCATTAGAAGATCCGTTCTTCGTTGAGCGTAACCTATATCCAAACGTTGATTTTTACTCTGGCATTATCTTAAAAGCCATTGGTATTCCAACGTCAATGTTTACAGTGATCTTCTCACTAGCTCGTACTTCTGGTTGGATCAGCCATTGGTTAGAGATGCACAGCACTCCGTTCAAAATCGGTCGTCCACGTCAGTTATACACTGGTGAAACGCATCGTGACTTCGTTGAAGTTGCAGACCGTAAATAAGTAAAGGCCTCTTTATTGCATAAAAAATCCCGCCATCGTGCGGGATTTTTTATGCTTTAGGACTTTTCTGAATGGCTAGCAACTTTTATTTAAATGATTCTAATGTTTGCTCATATTTGGCAATTTGCTCATCATAGCCTTCAATCGTTTCGTTGAATTTGGTCATGAGTGTTTCAAACTCCTCTTGCTGATCAGCTTTCATCTGCTGCATATCAATGACCTGCTGGGCCTCTATCTGTTCCCACACCTGATGCTGAATGATCAGACGTGCCAACGCAGGACTCTTTGCACTGACTCGCCCCGCAATTTCTGCGCTTTCAAACAACTGTGGCACCAATGTCGCAATATTGATGAGTGTATTCACATCTTCTGCGTTCAGTGATGTGGTCACAGGTTGGTAAAGCGTATCCATCGCTTGTTGATAGCTTTCAATGATTTGCTCTTCTGTTAGCAATACAGGCTTGCGCGGTTCGAGACTGATACGCTTTAAAACCGTTAAGTCACGCTCACCCACCTCGGTACTGGTATTAATATCAGCAAGCGGCGCAGTCTCGCTATCTCCTACAGTAGAATCTACCGACTTAGTAGGTGTTGTCTCTACTATATCTACACTGGCCACTTTATTTTTACTATCATCAACGGTATCGTTGGCCTTAGCAGAACTGGTGTCAGGATTTAGTAGCGAGTCTGGATTTTCTGAGGCATCAGCCGCTTGTAATGACTCATACTCCGCCTGTAAGCGGCGCTGTAACCCCTGCATTTGTGTCACGTAAATGGGCTGATATTGCGCTATTCTGGCAGCAGCTGACTCACTCTGCGGCATGGGTTCATTGTCTTTGGCATTTTCCTGTGCACTGGTCTGACCGTCCTCCAATATAGGCTGAGTTTCCGACTGCTGCTGACAACCTGCCAAAAACAGCATTCCCGTTAGTGTCGCCATAAGTAAAGTCGTAGGAGGGCGAGCATTAATAGCAAGCTTTGCTGGAAAAAAATTGATCATGAGATGAGACATCCTTATTAGCACAAAATATTAAAAGCTAAACTATCAATGAACTATCGGTACGAGGTTTTTGTGCGATAGGGTTTACGGTCAAAAATGGAATACAGGCTTCTAATGCTTGGCAGTCCTGTTTACGCTGATGACGAATAAAATAATCCTGCACCATACGCGCCTGCTGTTCGATACCATACTTAAAAAAAGGCTTGCCTATCTCAAGTACATAATCATAACGACGATCAATAAGCGCTCCACGCACTACTTTTATACCTTGCTGTAACTGCCATACATGGGTTAACTCGTGTATCAACCAGCTTTGCTTACCCAATGAAGCCTTGCTAAAATCCGTAATCCAATCTGCTGGATGAAAATAAATATTGCCATTGGGACTGACGGCATAGTTCTTTAGTACCCACCACGCGGTCTTAAGCTGAACCTCATCGAGATTGATACTGTTACCAAAAACCGAACGGGCCAGTGCTACCTCACTAACGGTCAATAGACGTGAAGACTGTTTTGCACTGCTAGCTAAATATCGATTTGAAAAACGCTTAAATATCGATTGAGACATCATTAATCTAATACCTTATGCTTGATAGGCTATTTCTAATAAATTATGCTTGATGAACAGTATTTATTAATTCTGCTCATCAATGTGGCTAAGCTGTTAATAGGGATAAACTCTAAAAACCAAAGCGTTTGGGACATAAGCTGTACACTTAGCGAGCTTTCATTAACATTAGCCTATGATAGCTTGTAGCGTGCACGATACGTGCCAAATATCATTTTCCAAACCGCTAGCATCTTGAAAAACCGATCGTTATATAGTCATTCAAACATTCCTTTGTAATAGAGAGCCTTATGCCACCTAACTTTCACGCCGACACACCACTTGCCCAGCGCATGCGTCCTAGTCGCCTTACTGCTATTATTGGTCAAGAGCATTTACTAGCGGTAGGGGCACCATTACGATGTTTGGTCGAACAAGGACATCTGCCATCGATTATTTTGCATGGCGAAGCAGGTATTGGTAAAACTACTATTGCCATGCTATTGGCGAATGCTGTAGGTAGACCTTTTCATGCATTATCTGCGCTAAATACTGGTGTTAAACAGTTACGTGAGGTATTAGATAACAAAGACTCGCTCGGCTTTGAGTCTCCTGTAGTATTTATTGATGAAATTCATCGTTTTAATAAAGCTCAACAAGATGCATTGCTAGGTGCCGTAGAGGCCGGTGACATCACCTTGATTGGCGCTACCACTGAAAACCCCTCGTTCAGTGTCAATAATGCGCTGTTATCACGTTGCCAAGTGTATCGTTTGGAACCACTGACACCAGAGCAAATAAGTGCGGTATTACAGCGGGCTATTTCAGAAGATACCATCCTTAAAGAACTAACGATTGATTTGCGGGCACAAGATACGATCAGCCAACTGGCACATGGTGATGCTCGAAAGGCATTAAACTTATTAGAGCTTGCCACTCAAACAGCGGATACCAATCAGTCAACCGTCATCATCGATGATGAGTTGGTCGCTCGTGTCGCTCAGACCGCGCTAGTACGCTACGACAAAGATGGCGAGCAACATTACGATATCGTCTCAGCGATGATAAAATCTATACGCGGCTCAGATCCAGATGCTGCCTTATACTGGATGGCGCGGATGCTGGTAGGTGGCGAGCCTGCTGACTTTATCGCACGGCGCTTAGTTATTTTGGCCAGTGAAGATATCGGTAATGCCAATCCTAATGCCCTCCTCCTTGCTGATGCAGCATTGCGCAGTGTGCAATCAATTGGTATGCCAGAATCACGTATTATATTGGGCCAAGTGGTGGTTTATCTGGCAACCAGTGCCAAAAGCAATAGCACTTATAAAGCTATCAATGCAGCGATGGCGTTGGCAGAAAATGATTCCTCTCCTGTGCCGCTCCATCTACGCAATGGTGTGACCAAGCTGATGCGTAATCAAGGCTATGGTCAAGATTACGTCTATCCCCATGACTATCCCCATCATTATTATCCGCAATCTTATTTGCCAGAGAAATTAATGGGCACAAGCTTTTACGAGTTTGCAGACAATCAGCGAGAACAACATAGCAAACAATTTATGGATTGGCTAAAAAGCCAAGCAGCAAGTAATGACTAACCACGTATAGACGTGCCATCTTATTATGTAACGTGCTCTTTAATGCCTGAATAGTAGTGATTATTGATAATACTTATGACTATTTTTGATAGACTGAACGATATAGTGGGAAGATGCCTCAGCACGTTGTGATGAAAAGCGTTAAAATAACCTCATAATGAACTATACAAGCAATTAAGTGAGTCACCTTTATATCAAATGATATTGCTTATAGCGCGCTTTGCTTGACCGTAACAGCGCTTTGTATTATCTACTGCTCTAATAGATAGATAATGCTTTAGATTCCAAATCACACCTATCTATAAATAATAAAATATTGAGATTTACTATGAGTTTAAATACGATTCCTGAGATTATCGAAGATATTCGTGCTGGAAAAATGGTCATCTTGATGGATGATGAAGACCGCGAAAATGAAGGCGATATCATCATGGCAGCGACCCATGTTCGTCCTGAAGATATCAACTTTATGATTACCCATGCGCGTGGCTTAGTTTGCTTAACCTTATCACAAGCACGTTGCCAACAGTTGGCACTGCCATTGATGTCAGATCGCAATGAAGCAAAATTTAGCACCAACTTTACCGTCTCAATTGAGGCCGCAGAAGGTGTTACCACAGGTATTTCGGCAGGTGACCGTGCTCGTACGGTTCAAGCGGCTGTTTCTTCTTCAGCAAAACCTGAAGACATCGTCCAACCTGGTCATATCTTTCCAATCATGGCACAAAATGGTGGCGTTCTGCATCGTGCTGGCCACACAGAAGCAGGTTGTGATTTGGCACGATTGGCAGGTCTTGAACCAGCAGCAGTTATTGTAGAAATTATCAATGCCGACGGTACGATGGCACGCCGTGACGATCTAGAGGTATTTGCAAAAGAACACGACATCAAAATAGGTACAATTGCTGAACTCATCAACTACCGTATCGCAAATGAACAAACCGTAGAAGAAGTAGAGTCATATCCGTTTGAAACTGAGCACGGTACTTTTACCTTGCATCGTTTCCGTGAGTTTGGTGCTGAAGAGACACATTTAGCGTTGGTAAAAGGCGATGTCAGCGAAGGCGTCAGCACCGTACGTGTTCATGGCTTCCATCCATTGCGTGATTTATTCGCCGCTAAAAATGACATGACTGGTCGTAGTGGCTGGAGCGTACAGTCGGCACTAAAAGAGATTAATGCATCAGAGCGCGGTGTGTTAGTTTGGATTGGTAACAATCAACCCGTTGATCTCGGCGATGCATTAGATAAAGCTGCAGACAATGAGTCGCAATCTACCATCACGCAACAACCATACCGTAGTATCGGTGTTGGCGCTCAGATACTGCGTCATTTAGGTGTTCGTGACATGCGTCTATTGTCATCACCAATGAAGTTTTTTGCATTATCAGGTTTTGATTTAAATGTGGTTGATTTTGTTCATGCACCGCAGCAAGACTAATATGTGTTTGCATCATTGATGCAAGCATTTAAGCTTAAATAAAAAGGCATGCTACTCCAACGTTAGCATGCCTTTTTCGTATTCGATGATTTTATTTATTATTTCAACTCATGTACTTATACAGAGCAATATTTTAATGCTTTTAAGTCTCAGGTGTATGGCCCACCTTTTCTTCTAAGGCTAATAGCCGCGCACGCTCCTCGGCTGTCCATGGCAACTTATCCTTTCCATTACTATCTAGACGTACCACAACTGCTTCAGCAATGGCAACGATTGCCTGTTGGGCTGTGCTGTAATAGCTGTATTCCATTACGATACTGGTTCTACCCAAGCGCTGACAACGTACGCCTAAGAGCAAAGTATCTGGATAAGTCACTGGACGCAAGTATTGACAGCTAGACTGAGCTAATACTGTGACCATACTGCCGTCAAACATGCCCAATGCCTGTAAATAAGCAATACGTGCTGACTCAGAGTAACGATAATAAGTGACATTATTTAAATGATTAAAGGCATCCATTTCACCCCAATGAATGGGTTGATGATGAATAATCGAATAATGTGCCAACTCAGCAGGGATGTTTTTTGCTCGCTTACTGACTGTTGATGGCACTGTTTCTTTAGTATTGGTCATAATAGCTCACTTTTAATTCTATATTATTAGCCATACATCTTTTTAAAAGGACACAACGCCTATCGGTGCTAAGGGTTGTCCAAAACTTGCGTGGTCAATAATGGTGTTGGTTTCGGTGCTTTGGCAATCAATTGATCCAACCAGTCTAAAACTTCTGAAATATCCGTAGGAGCTGATTTGGTTTGTAAATCATTTTCGTTAGGTGTTTTTATTGTATCTATTGACCCTTGCACGGCTGAAGTTTGTGCGGCTGGTTTTCTAGGAACTAAAAACTGCAACTGCGTTCGCGCTTGCGTCAAATAACTTATAAGTTGATCATGCTCACGCATATTGCTGGCTTGAGTCGCTAAATTCAGGGTCATAATCACTTCATGAATCGTAAGCTGCGTACGCGTGAGACCTATATTATTATCGGTAATCTTCGTCTGCATGGAGGTATTAGATACACGTTCACGGCTTTGCAAAAAATCTTGAATATTTTGGATGGCTAAGTTTTGTAGCTGCCAAGGGTTGGGTTGAGCACTGCTTGCCTGTAAACGCTCGATATCTTTCATCAAGTTTTGCTTGATAACGATGGTCAATGCTGGCGCAATTTCATTACTGCTTTGTGAGAGCTGCCAATGTAGACCTCGCAATAACTCAATTGCGGCACTATCGTTACTATCTACCAATAGTCTATCAACAGCTCGGAGTTGAATACGTAGTAAATCCAACTGATTTTGAGCTTGGTTGCTACCGTTGTTACTAACCTCTGGCAACGTCTGCTGACTCATCGAAAATAAGCGATCATCCATCTCATTTAGACGGCTAACGATTTGCTCATTGCTTTGTAGGCGCTCATTAATGTTCTGCTGAAAACGCTGTTGACTGATATATAACCAAAATGATGCAGCGATAAGCAACAAAATCAGCAGCCATTGTAATCGTACCAACAACATGTTCGCTTGTTGTCGCTGTTGAGTGGCGGAGGGTTCATCAGGTAACGATTGAGGATTAAATGACATCAGGCAGTGCCTTTATTGATAAATTCAAATACATTTGAAGCAAATAAATATAAAATGTTGTTGTTAAGCCGTGATCTTCTTTTAAAGATAGTGATAAATGACAGCCAAAGCAGATAAACAGTGTCGATAATATTGCAATATTAACCAACTATTTGAAAAAATTCGCAATTTAGGTCACCATTAAGTAAATTGAGGCTGCACCTTGATAGCAGCGAGAATAGTTTCTGGCGCCAAGTTTTCCACACGCCAATAGCTTAATTGTTGTGCTGCGACCATATTGGCTAAGCGCTCACCTAATACGACATACTCAAAGTCTGATAGCTCTAGCGTGATCGCTTCGTCGCGAGCATCTTGCACAATACCGGTCCAATGCTCAAAAGCAGCGCCACTGCTAATCACAACGATTGGCTTGGGCGGCTCCGATAGAGCTATGTTTTGACTTGAACAATATGTCGAAAATTCTTGTAACCACTGCTGATACTGTCTGCTTGCCTCAACAGGCATCTTGCGCTCATACCAAGCGATACTATCGATATGCACACCACGCGCTTGTAACGTATCCACCAATAGTCGTCGTCCACCGAGTCCACGCCATATCAACAGTTTATCACCTGCTTGTAAACGATCAATCTCAGGCATCGCTAACATACCCTCATTATTGGCAACGCTAGGCTGTAACACCTGATAATTTGATGCACGAATATTGGTATCATTTAATACAGTCGCAGTTGCTTCACCGACAGCAATCAAATGGCTTGGCGCTCTTAAATCCTGAAGCTCTGCCTCTTTGCGCTCATCTCCACTCTCCTGAGATTGCTGAACATGGTATTCACATTCAAGTGCTTGCCAAACCGCTAGGCCCGAAGCTGCCGCAGTTGGACTGACAATCACCAATGCCTGATACTCACCTGCTAGCCATTGCCGCATCCGTACCATATCATGGTCAGTTATCGGCCGTGACTGTAGCGCCAACATTGGTATCTCAATCACACTAAATCCTGCCGTCTTTAGGTGCTCCGTCAGCGCTGCCGCACGCTCTACTGGCCGCGTATTGATGATTATTTGCGGTAGCGATGACTTGTTATACGGTTGAGTATTAGAGGTGGGATTGGCGTGATTTAACATTGATGACATAGACGTACCATGGCAAACGGTGAAGAAGTTTACCTGACTATAGTTTCACCATTATTGATGCTGAAACTATAGTGAAGGTAATAAAATATTGACGTGTTATTCAGGGTGATAAATCGCTGACAAAATGTCACCAGCTCCATCAGCAAGCAATAGCTTTGCAACATCAATACCCAGTTGATTGGCTTGTGTTTCTTGTGCTTCTTGGCTGCCGACTAATGTGACCCGTTTTTCTGCTCTTAACAGTTCACTACCATCTGCTTGACCTACTCGACCACGTAGCCACAATACATTACCATCGTCATTATTGCCATCATCACCGTTGTCATCGTTGTTAGCATCGGTTTCATCAGCCATCTGTAAAACAGCGTAAGCTGCAATCGGAACTTGGCAACCACCTTCTAGGTGACGGTTTAACGCACGCTCAGCGATGAGGCGAATACGGGCTTTGTCATCATTCAACGGTGCAAGTAGTTTAAGTACCTCTTCATCGCCTTCACGACACTCAATCGCCAGCGCGCCTTGGCCAACTGCAGGTAAGCAAGCATCAATCTCAAGCTCCCCGCGTATGCGCTCGTTCAACTCAATACGCTGCAAGCCACTGGTCGCGAGTATAATAGCATCATACTCACCAGCATCTAGTTTACCCAGGCGAGTACCCACGTTACCGCGTAAGGTTTTGATCTGCAAATCTGGGCGATAAGCTTTAATTTGACACTGACGACGCAAACTTGATGTACCAACAATAGCACCTTGTGGTAACTCATCAATATTATGATAAGTGTTAGAAACAAAAGCGTCCGTTGGTGAGGCTCGTTTACAATAACCCCCGAGTGTCAAGCCTTCAGGAAGTTGCATCGGTACGTCTTTTAATGAATGTACAGCAATATCGGCTTGTTTATTATACAGTGCTTGCTCAAGCTCTTTAACAAACAAACCTTTGCCACCAATTTTGGCCAATGGTGTATCCAAAATTTTATCACCTTTAGTGACAATTTTTAGCAAGTTAACAGTCAAATGAGGATACATCTCTAATAGACGATCACGAATATGCTCAGCCTGCCATAGTGCTAAAGGGCTCTGACGTGTGGCAATATTTAATGTGGTCAATGCAGGTTTCTGTGAATTGCTCATAAAAGGCCTCAATAAGTTAGATACTATAATCTTGGTGCTGTTTATATTAGTTCCAACCATGTCGGTGCTAAACCCTACTGCAGATTTCCTACCAAAGATGAACGGTATAAACCAGTTATAGTAATTGCTGACGCAAAAAAACACCCCTATTTAAGCATAAATAAGGGTTTGATGATATGGTGTGATTAAGCTGTGTTCTCAATTCGATCAATAGTGATCTAAATAGCCTAAAATAGCTAAGGTTTGCCATTAGCGCCAAGTGGTTTGATTTACATAGGTTTCATCTCTGTACCAGTCCAACTTGCGATTTTACTTTTTTATAAATTACATACTTTGAATCTTGTCACGTAACGCTGGCAAGTGACGACGGCCCACTGCCAATGTTTCATCGATACCTTTAAAGCGTATCTGATACTGCCCCGCATCCAAGGTTTCTAAGTAGTCTAAATAGCTAAGGTTGATAATGGCATTACGATGCACCCGAAATAAACGATCTTCAAACTCTTGTTCCAGCTCTTTGAGTGTCTCATCAATAAGTACAATACCGCCCTTGTGGCGTACTTTGACATACTTTTGGTCAGCAGTAAAATAATAAATATCTTTGATTTTGATCAGTTCAACGCCTCGGTGGGTACGAGCAGCGATATGCTCACGTACTGGCCGCGTAGTTGGGTCTTCGAGCTTACGAATTTCATTCAATTGGGCCGCATTTAGATTTTTTGCTTTGTCGAGCGCCTCTATCAACTCGTCTTTATTGGCTGGTTTCAATAAATAACCAATAGCATTGGCCTTTAGCGCTGCAATCGCATAATGATCATAAGCGGTGACGAATATAATCGCTGGCGGATGTTCAAGTCTCGCAAGCTCTTGCGCGCAGCGAACTCCATCCATCTCAGGCATACGAATATCTAACAATATAATATCAGGCTGCTCAGTTTTGACGGCGATAATGGCTTCCGTACCTGTTGTTGCTTGAGCAACCACCTGATGACCTGATTCTTTTACAATGCGGACCAAACGCTCACGTGCTAGTGGCTCATCATCACAAACTACAATACGCATTTAAACTCCCATCTTGAGACAAACTGGATATTTTAATAGATGTCACATACATATTATCATTCATCGTCACTTACCTAGCATTATTATATTAAATACAGTTATAAATAAAAGAAATTAACTCTACAATAATCGATAAAATGTGGATGATAACAGATCTGGTCTACTGTTATTACTTTACATCGTACTCGTTATGTTTAATCACCAATGGTTAAACATAATGAATCTTTGCCTTATATAAATACAAGTTAAAACAATAATATAGACATTAAGTATAATGCAATAAGTATGCCAAGCCTTATTCACTAAAAGATATAGAGCTAAAACAAGTCATAAAAAATATCATAAGCTGACATCTTGGAGAGGATAGTCAATGATAGTAATAATTTGAGTATTGGTAACGGTACTTTTAATATCAGCGCTTTGACCAAAGTAAGAACGTAAACGCTCAGCTTGAATGTAAAAATTCATGTTTTGGCGTAAATCATGGTTAATAATCAGCGTTTTTTTGGGTAAGTCAACACTTATCACAATTGCTACTCGATGCATCTCCCACGTTACGTTAATCTTGATATAAACAACTTCGGTCGTCAGCTCAACCACATTTAGTAGCATGCGCTCCAATATGCTTTGTAAGGTTAGGGCCGTGACGACCATATCATACATAATATCTTCGTCAGGCAGGTGCCAGCTCACTTCAAGCTTATCTGCCAAACGGCTCGACTCGATCGCCAAATAATGCTCACAAAGAGCTATCTCTTCTTCGAAGCTAATCTCTCTTGCGCCATTAAAGCTAGCACGAAATAGTGCAGAAACGTTCTGTAATAAAGCGGAAGCTCGTGGAGGATTGGATTCGATAAGTGACACAAGCGTATTAATGGTATTAAAGAAAAAATGCGGGGACAGACGCGCTTTAATCACATCATTTTGGGCACTTAATTTTTGTTCGAATGACTGTTTTAGGGCATTCACCTCACGATAGCGACGTAAAAAATACAGTAAAAATACTAGGGTAAAGCCACCGCCAATCAAGGTATCAAACACGATGGCTAAAATAAATGTTTGACTATTATATTCAGACCAACCCATATTAATCGTAATGAGCTGAACCAAAGCTATTGAAATAGCACTAGCCGTCATAAGCAAGGCCACGACATACAGACTGACTTTAGGTATATTCATGCTTTTGAAGACTGGTCGCAGATAATCTATAATATATAACGATGGCATAATACTAAGTATGTTTTGAAGCGCCGCGCACATAAATTGAATTAAAAAGTCCGACCAAGTTGCAATATCATAACGACGCACCACCGTAAGAAACAGTGACCAAAAAAAAATATATAGCAGCCATTGCCAAGGTTTCATGGTTTCCATGAGCTTAGGTATAAAAAACTCTAAGCGCTCCGCTAGTAAGGCAACCTCATCCTTTGCTATACTTGAGCTCTTATTCTCTTGACTTGTCTTGTACCGATATGAACGCCAATTCTTCAAACCCTAGTAATCCCGAATCAAATGTAACCGCATCTGTCTCTAATTCTAACACAGATGTTTCCAAAACAAATAAAACCCCTACCAACAGTGAGGGTCAACAGATGTGGGGTGGTCGCTTTAGTGAAGCGACGGACAGTTTCGTTGCCGCCTTTACCGCCTCTGTCGGCTTTGATCAACGCTTTGCACGTCACGACATTCAAGGCTCAATCGCACACGCGACTATGCTTGAAAAGTGTGAAATCTTAACGTCTGATGAAGTTGCCACCATCATTGATGGTCTACAGCAAGTATTACGCGAGATCGAAGCCGGTGAGTTTAACTGGTCAATCGCACTTGAAGACGTACATATGAACGTTGAATCTCGCCTCACTGACGTGATCGGTGCAGTTGGTAAAAAACTGCATACAGGCCGAAGCCGCAACGATCAGGTGGCCACCGATATTCGTCTTTGGTTACGTGAAGAGGTAGATAACATCATCGCCTTATTAGTACGTCTACAGAGCGGGCTACTTGATCTGGCTGAGCAACATACTGATACGATCATGCCAGGTTTTACCCATTTGCAAACCGCTCAGCCTGTAAGCTTTGGTCACCACGTCATGGCATGGTTTGAGATGTTATATCGTGATACCGAGCGTCTGGTCGACGCACGCCGCCGTATCAATCAAATGCCACTGGGTAGCGCTGCTCTTGCTGGTACTACGTTCCCAATCGACCGTACTATTACTGCTGAGTTGCTTGGTTTCGATGGTATTTGCCAAAACTCACTTGATGCCGTATCAGATCGTGACTTTGCCATTGAATTTACCTCTGCCGCGTCTATTCTCATGATGCATATGTCACGCATGAGTGAAGAGATTATTCTGTGGATGTCAGCCCAGTTTAACTTTGTGCAGATTCCAGATCGTTTCTGTACGGGTTCATCAATCATGCCACAAAAGAAAAACCCTGACGTCCCTGAATTGGTACGCGGTAAAGCGGCACGTGTTTTCGGTCAACTTATGACACTGCTTAGCCTGATGAAGAGCCAGCCACTGGCCTATAACAAAGACAACCAAGAGGACAAAGAGCCGCTTTTTGATTGTGTTGATACATTGACTGGCTCACTTCTCGCCTTTGCTGATATGCTACCAAACATCACGCCAAATAAAGAAAGCATGCGTGCGGCCACCATGAAGGGCTACGCAACCGCGACTGATTTGGCTGATTATCTAGTACGCAACGGCGTGGCTTTCCGTGACGCTCATGAAGTGGTCGGTAATGCTGTGGCTTTGGGCATCAACGAAGGTGTCGATTTGAGCGATTTGTCACTGGCACAGCTCCAACAGTTCAGTGATGCTATCGGCGATGATGTATTTGATTACCTAACGCTAGAAGGCTCATTAGCAGCGCGTGACCATCTAGGTGGCACTGCGCCGAACCAAGTCAAACAAGCCGTAATCAATGGCCGCAATCGTTTAAAAGCCTTTGCTTAAAGGTTATTTAAACGTCGACTAATTGATTTATTTAAGATTGAAAACACCCGCTACTTTTGCGGGTGTTTTTGTATCAGTCACCTCTCCTATACACGATATAACAGATACCCTTTGATAAATCGTCTAAGACCGTTATCATAGGCTAATACTATTATTCGACATATAACTGATAAGGAATGCTTTATGACTGAGACCTTTAATCCTCAAGCCAATACCGTGTTTTGCCGTAAATATAAACAAGAATTACCAAAAATGCCGCATCCTCCTTTTCCTAACAAAAAAGGTCAAGAGCTACAAGAAACGGTCTCTGACAAAGCATGGAAAGAATGGCTGGAGCAGCAGACCATGCTGATTAATGAAAACCACTTGAGTATGCTGGATCCTGCAGCCAAGAAGTTTTTAACTGAACAACGTGATAAATTTTTGGACAACGAAGATTATGAGCGTGCACAGGGTTGGACACCAGAAAGTTAGGGGCTGTTAACTGCCTAATCACCAAAAAAACGCGCTATATCAATATAGCGCGTTTTTTGATAATGAGGGTGTGTCCTATGATCAGAATACCCGTCAGATACTTTCTACTGCTCTTCACTATCTGATGCTTCAAAGTCAGTCACTGACATGGTGACTGATGTCGTATTAACTTGGCGCGCTGCCATACGATCATTGGCTTCTTGTACGGCTTTTTCGACCTGTGCGTAATCTGAGTGACGGACATCTTGACCACTACTATAGTTGATCACCAGCTCAGCGACATTCTGTGCATGATCACCAATACGCTCCAATGCCCGCAATACCCACATAATATTCATGACTTTTGAGACATGCCTTGAGTCTTCCATAATATAAGTCATCAACGCACGAATCGCTGACTGATACTCATCGTTGACCATATTATCATTACGCATAACCTCAAATGCCTGTTCAGCGTTTGACTGACTAAAGGCCTCTAGTGCATTGTGTAGCATCAGACGCACTTGATTACTGAGATGTTGCACCTCTGCATAGCCATATGACAGTTTGCCTTGTGCAGCGATCTTACTGGCCATTTGAGCAATTTTTACGGCTTCATCACCGATACGTTCTAAATCCACCACACCTTTACTGATAGACATAACCAAACGTAAGTCACTGGCTGCGGGCTGGCGTTTTGCGACTAATAGCAAAATATGCTCGTCCAACTCTACTTCCATTCGGTTTATTTCGAAGTCCATATCAATGACTTCTTGTGCTAGTATCTCATCTTTATCGATAAGCGCATGGATTGCTTTAGCAACCTGGTTGGCCGCCTGATCACCCATGTGTAAAAACAATCGAATGGCTTCATCTAAATCTTGGTCAAAACTTTTAGAGATATGCTTATCATTTGGCATAAGAGGTATTCCCTGAGATACATATTTTAGTAGCGCGGTGAGATTTTTGAATTAAGCATCAACCATAACGACCTGTAATATAGTCTTCTGTCGCTTTTTGAATAGGGTTCGTAAACACTTGATCCGTCTCGCCCATCTCAATCATATCGCCTAGATACATATAAACCGTATAGTCTGACACGCGCGCTGCTTGTTGCATATTATGAGTAACGATAGCAATCGTATAATCATTTTTTAAATCTTCAATCAAATCTTCGATAGCCCCTGTCGAAATGGGATCTAGTGCTGATGTTGGCTCATCGAGTAGCAATACTTCTGGCTTAGTCGCGACGCTGCGTGCGATACATAATCGTTGCTGCTGGCCACCTGACAAAGATAATCCAGATGCCTTCAGCTTGTCTTTAACTTCTGGCCATAATGCTGATTTTTTGAGTGCCCATTCCACGCGGTTGTCTAGCTCAGCTTTGCTCAGTTTTTCGTAGAGACGTACGCCAAAGGCGACATTGTCATAAATTGACATTGGGAACGGTGTTGGTTTTTGAAAGACCATGCCGACTTGGGCACGCAGCAGGTTCACATCGACATCTTTACCCAAGATATTATTACCATCTAGGTTGATGCTACCTTCGGCACGCATACCTGGGTAAAGATCATACATACGATTGAAAGTACGTAGTAGTGTCGACTTGCCGCAGCCTGAAGGACCAATGAAGGCGGTGACTTTTTTATCAGGAATATCGATATTGATATTTTTTAGTGCTTTAAAATCATCATAGTAAAAACTTAAATCTCGAATCTGCATTTTTGCCGGTGGCATGTTTTCAGGCAAGTCATTAAGCGTCTGCTTGGTCAGGTTCGCAACATCTGGTTGCTCCATATTTGTGCTAGTGGACATTGATCTGTTTAACAGGTTATCAGTTGTTGTCTTGAATTGATCAGTGGTTTTATCTGTACGGGTTTTGCTGATGACATCATTCATAATATTGTCCAACCTAGCTCGATTAATTTCGTATAGTTTTAAGTAAATGCTCAATGTCGTATCATTTCATTGAGCATTGGGTCTTACTTAGTCTGACCTCTACCACCAATGAATCTTGCTAAAATATTTAGTATCAAGACAGAAGCAGTGATAAGTAGCGCAGCGGCCCATGCTAATGTATGCCAGTTATCATAAGGGCTCATCGCAAACTGATAGATGGTATTGGGTAAATTGGCAATAGGCTGACCCATGTCGGTACTGAAATATTGGTTATTTAGCGCGGTAAATAGCAGTGGCGCTGTCTCACCTGTGATTCTGGCAAAGGCCAATAAAACTCCTGTAGTCAATCCTGCTTTAGCCGCCTTGATTGTCACTTGCGTAACCATTTTCCATTTAGGCGTGCCAAGTGCATAAGCGGCTTCGCGAATACTGTTAGGAACCAGATTGAGCATGTTTTCAGTCGTACGTACCACCACAGGAATAACGATGAGCGCCAATGCTAACGCACCTGCCCAACCAGAGAAACTTTGACCTTTTACCATCAGTGCATAAATAAATAGACCAATAACAATCGACGGTGCTGATAATAAAATATCATTTAAAAAGCGCGTTACCTTGCCAAGCATACTGCCTTGCGAGAACTCAGATAAATAAATACCTGTCATAAGACCAATAGGCGCTCCGATAAACAGCCCTGAAAATGCCAACATCACCGAACCAACGATGGCGTTACGTAGCCCGCCTGCACTCATTGGCGGTGGTGTATCAGCCGTAAATATCGGCAGTTGCACCATACCCTGAAAACCTTCCACCAGAAGTGTCAGCAGAATCCAAAATAACCAAAACAAACCAAAAACCATCGCTGTCATTGCAAAGCCTAGACCTAGCTTATTAGCCCAGCGACGCTTGTTATAAAGACTTTTGTCATAACGTCCTTGGAAACCATTGAGTGGTAACGGCGCACTGATTGCATTAGTAGCGTGGGTAGCATTGTTAGAAGGCATAAAACGTGTTTCCCGTATTTTTATCAATACCAATAACCATCGACACTTATTGATTTAATCGAACTGTGGCAGTCAAACAATTAGCGATTGCCTGCTTTATGATCCATGCGCATCAGCATGAGTTTAGCGAGTGATAGCACGATAAAGGTAATCACAAACAAGATTAGGCCTAAATGTAGCAAGGAGGCTAAATGTAACTCACTCGATGCTTCCGCAAACTCATTTGCCAAGGCTGACGTAATCGTGACACCAGAGGTAAATAAGCTTGGACTGATATTAAAGGCATTACCGATAAGGAATGTCACTGCCATGGTCTCGCCCAATGCGCGACCTAACCCTAAAATGACACCGCCAACCACACCAGCTTTGGTATAAGGAAGGATAATCTTGAACATAACTTCCCAAGTGGTCGCGCCCATTCCATAAGCTGACTCTTTAAGCAGGTCTGGCACGACCGAAAAGACATCACGCATAGTGGCTGCGATAAAAGGAATGATCATGATGGCAAGTACTAGCGATGCGGTAAACATACCTAACCCCATTGGCGCACCTGTAAATAGCTTGCCAATGATAGGCAGTGGACCAATGTGTTCGATGAACCATGGCTGAATATGGTCGCCAAAGAAAGGAGCAAATACAAACAATCCCCACATACCATAAATGATAGAGGGAATACCTGCTAATAACTCAATCGCAATACCGAGCGGTTTTTTTAAGAATTTTGGACACATCTCAGTCAAAAATATGGCAATACCAAAACTGACGGGAACCGCAATTAAAATGGCAATAAAAGATGTGATCAATGTGCCGTAAATAGGCGCCAATGCACCGTACTCGTTGGCAACTGTATCCCAGTTATTGCTGGTATAAAAGCCCAAACCAAACTCTTGAATACTCGGCCATGCACCGACTATCAATGAGACTAAAATACCACCTAAAGACATTAGGACAAGAATGGCAAAAGCTTTGGTTGCATTGACAAACAAAAAATCGTAGCGTTTTTGTTTGGCCAGTTGGGACCTTAAATCATTCATAAGTGTCTCAGCATTGAATAGGGTTGAGTCAAAATATTAGAAATCTTTATTGGGCTTTATCACAGCAAGCTTAGGAGCAAATTTACTGTGATAAAACCTCTCAAATAACTACCGGAGAATAGTTATTCGAGAGGGTAACTGCAAAAACGCTAAATAATATTTAACAGAAATCAGTTACTGGGCTGCTGTATAAGCTGGCTGTCCATCACTGCCCTTCACTTCATTCCATTTATCTTTGAATAACGCAACGGCTGTATCAGAGAAAGGAACGTAATCTAGTGCCATGGCATCATCATCACCTTGGGTATAAGCCCAATCAAAGAAGTTCAATACGCCAGCCACTTGCTGAGGGTTTTCTGGTTGCTTATGTACTAAGATGAAAGTCGCAGCGGCGATTGGCCATGCTTGTTCAGTCTCAGAGTTGGTGATAACTTTATAAAAGCCTTCTTGTTGCGACCAATCAATATCACCGGCTGCTGCAAACGTTTCTGCAGAAGGTTGCACGAAATTACCCGCCGCATTTTGTAAGGCTGTATGTGACATATTGTTTTGCTTGGCATAAGCATACTCAACATAGCCAATTGAGTTTTTCATACGATTGACGTAGCTTGATACACCTTCATTACCTTTACCGCCTGCACCAGTAGCAGAAGTTGGCCATTTCACAGTCTTATCAACGCCGACACTGTCTTTCCAATCCGTTGACACTTTTGCCAAATAATCAGTAAAGTTAAAGGTAGTGCCTGAGCCGTCTGAGCGGAATACAGTAGTAATCGCAGCATCAGGTAGCGTTAAATCAGGGTTCGTGGCTTTAATCGCAGGATCATTCCAGTTGTTAATCTTACCTAGATAGATATTTGCTAAAGTCTCACCGTCTAACTGCAATTGACCAGGCTCAACACCATCAATGTTTACGATAGGTACGACGCCACCGATAACCGTTGGAAACTGAATCAAACCAGCTTCATCTAACTCTTCAGGTGTCATAGGTGCATCAGAAGCGCCAAAATCAACTGTTTTTGATTGGATTTGCTTGATACCGCCAGAAGAGCCAATTGACTGATAATTCACTTGACCACCAGTAGCAGCGTTGTAGTCGTAAGACCACTTAGCATAGATAGGCTGCGGAAAAGAAGCACCAGCACCAGTGATATTCATTGCGATATTTTCAGCAGATTTAAAATCTGTGGCAGATGAAGACCCTGCTGTTTGGGTAGTTGCTGTCTCAGTCGCGACAGCACTATCAGCAGCAGATTCTGTCGTTTCAGTTGATTGATTACATGCCGTAAGTACTAAGGTACAACTAACGGCTACTGCTAATAACGAATAACGCATGTAAGACTCCTAAAGTTTAACAACATACAAAAAAGCATTGTTTGTGACATGCGTGCTATCTTGCCAAGTTTTTATGACAGTTTAATGACAATTTCATGACCAGCCTTTTATTTGCTATTAATGATTAAGGTATGTACACCATTCAATCGATAGCCTGCTAAACGCTATAAAAACAACTCAATTACCTATAGACGCTATAGTTAAAACACGATACTCGCCCCTAAATATTATTAGGGCGTTTCCTCATTTTAAATATGGTAATAAAAATGAGATAAATTGCCGCCAAACGAGGAAAATAGTACAGATAATATCGAGATATTGACCAACTATTTAACGATGTTTGGCAAAATTTAGCTATTTTTAGCCCATTTAGAGGACACTCGTTTGAATTGAGGACACGCCCTAGCCCTCTATGAATAATTTTGTTAATATGAAAGAGATTTACAACACTGACAGACTCGGGGTGCGATGTATAATTGGCCTGATTTATTAAATTTACTTTATTAAATCGGCCACTTTGATACATTCGCTGAGAGATCACCCGCCGAACCTGATGCGGTTAGTACCGACGCAGGGAAGTCTTAAGCACTTTGTTATGTATGACAAAGGACGTGCAGAAATGCCTTTTTATTATCATGACTATTTTAGTATACGTTTGACGTTACTAAAGTAGTGAGTATCAATATAAAGTTGCGTCCAAGGTTACATCGACATCATCCGCGACGACCCTGTTTGGTCGTTGGCTGATGTTCATAAACTGAAATTGTCTAGATTACAGATGCCACCCCCGCAGCTACTGGCGGTGTTGCTTTTATTCAAAAACCAACACGCTAGGACAGCATATGACGACTTCTAATATACAAGCAGCACAGACTCACATCCCAGCTGATGACACTCTTCTTGCTTCAGAGCCCGCTCAAACGAGCCACAGTAAAGCCGATAAAAAAGCGGATGCGCTAAAAACGCCAGCTCACCGCACAGCAAGTGATGCGCGATTCGAAGAAGATGCTCGCGACTTACATCGTATACTTCCAGCCTCTCGCAAAGTCTATATCGAAGGCTCACGCCCTGATATTCAAGTACCGATGCGCGAAATTACCCTAGACCCTACTCCTATACAAGGTGTCGACGAAGCCGATTGGGAACAAAACCCACCCTTTTATGTCTATGACACCTCTGGCGTTTATACCGATCCCAACGTCGAAATTGATTTGACAAAAGGTTTGCCAAAGCTGCGTGAAGGCTGGATAAATGAACGTGGTGATACTGAACAATTAAGCGGGTTGTCTAGCTCATACGGACAAGCGCGTGCCCGTGATATCACTACTGCGAACCTTAGATTCGCTCACATCGACAAACCTCGCCGTGCCAAAAATATCGACGGAAAAGCTGGTAACGTCACGCAAATGTACTACGCGCGTCGCGGTATCATCACTCCAGAAATGGAATATATCGCCATTCGTGAAACGCAAAAACAGCATGAGCTGACCGATATGCGTCAACACGATGGTGAGAACTTTGGCGCCAATACCCCTACGGCTATTACCCCTGAGTTTGTGCGTAGCGAGGTAGCAGCAGGTCGCGCGATTATCCCAAACAACATCAACCACCCAGAGTCTGAGCCGATGATTATCGGACGCAATTTCTTAGTGAAAATCAATGCCAATATCGGTAACTCAGCACTAGGCTCTTCTATCGATGAAGAAGTGTCTAAAATGACGTGGGCCACGCGTTGGGGTGCGGATAACATCATGGATCTGTCGACTGGCAACCATATTCACGAAACCCGTGAATGGTTGATTCGTAACTCGCCAGTACCGATTGGCACCGTACCGATTTATCAAGCGCTCGAAAAAGTCGATGGCGTGGCAGAAGACCTCACTTGGGAAATCTTCCGCGATACACTAATTGAGCAAGCAGAACAAGGCGTCGATTACTTCACTATTCATGCAGGCGTACTACTACGTTATGTGCCACTCACTGCCAATCGCCTAACGGGTATCGTCTCGCGTGGTGGCTCTATCATGGCGCAGTGGTGTCTCGCTCATCATCAAGAGAGCTTCTTATACACGCATTTTGAAGACATCTGTGAAATCATGAAGCAGTACGATGTGGCCTTTAGCTTGGGTGATGGCTTGCGTCCAGGTTGTTTGCAAGATGCTAATGATGAAGCACAGTTTGGCGAGCTGCGCACCCTGGGTGAGCTGACCAAAATCGCATGGAAACATGATGTACAGGTGATGATTGAAGGTCCAGGTCACGTGGCCATGAACCGCATTAAAGAGAATATGGATCTGCAACTTGAGATATGTGAGGATGCGCCTTTCTACACTTTGGGGCCATTAACCACCGACATCGCACCCGGTTATGACCATATTACCAGCGCCATTGGTGCGGCGATGATTGGCTGGTTTGGTACCGCTATGCTCTGCTATGTCACACCAAAAGAGCATTTAGGACTGCCCAATAAAAAGGATGTCAAAGACGGCATCATCACTTATAAGATTGCCGCTCACGCAGCCGATCTGGCCAAAGGACATCCAGGGGCACAGTCTCGTGATAATGCGTTGTCTAAAGCACGTTTTGAATTCCGCTGGGATGATCAGTTCAATCTGGCACTCGACCCTGACACGGCACGTGAGTTCCATGACGAAACGTTGCCAAAAGACGCGCACAAATCAGCACATTTCTGCTCGATGTGTGGGCCAAAGTTCTGCTCCATGAAAATCACCCAAAACGTGCGTGAATATGCAGCAGGTTTGGATAAAGCTGCTGCCAATAAAGTCACGCCGCAAACCGGTGACTTAACTGATGCAGGTCATTTGATTAAAGAAGTTGATACCGAGCTGGTTCGTCAAGTTGGTGAGGCCAGTGCTGATGAAGTTAGCAAAGGTATGGCTGAGATGACCGAGAAATACAATAGCGAAGGACGTCAGTTGTATACAGAGGTGTAATAATTTTTAAATAATGTTTTCTATATAATAGAGATCTAGATTTTAATAGGTCTCTATTTTTAAGAATAAGAGTAGTATAATCATATCAAAATTTTTGTTTTTTTAACTTCTGCTAAAACTTCCTGATCAGCTATCATAAACAATAACATTTCTATTAAGTATGCGGATTTCGTATCTCTATAAATCTGCTCAGCTATTCTGCCAATCAAGTTGCAGTAAGCATGATATGCTTCCTGTGGCTTAAGATATATATCTGGAGACTGCTTTAGCTCGTTGGCATGAGCTATGTTTAATATTGTCTGTATATCGAAATTAACTAATGATTTGTTTCTACTATTTGGCATAGGGAAATATTTG
>NZ_JBQSXG010000015.1:0-39358 GCF_052378005.1 Psychrobacter sp. AOP31-B2-9 | reverse complement strand
ACCATTAGTAAAAAGCCATCCTCTTAGAGGGTGGCTTTTTTTATTGATATAATTAATCGATTTTCATAAAGTAAATCAACAATAATACGATTTTTATAGAAAAAGAGAGCTGATGTTTACTACAAAAATATTAGGATCTGAGTCAGATGATCACGCAGAAGTTATTAAAGCAGTTGCAATGATTGAAGCTATTGTGCAATTGCAAGAGCCGTGGAATGAAAAAACTTTGAACGATTTGCTTGCACAAGATAGCATCAGTTTGATGGTCGTAAGCACTATGGGTAGTGATGAAACGGTTGGTTACTGCTTATACCAAGTGATATTTGAGCAAGCAGAAATTCTACGTATTGCTACTCATCCTAATAATCAACGGCAAGGTGTTGCCTCGCAAATTTTTGCCAACTTAAATACAGTATTAATGAATAATCAGGTAGAGAGCTTATTGTTAGAAGTACGAGCAGATAATATGCCCGCGATAGCCTTATATGAACAACAAGGGTTTGCTGTGATTCATAAACGTAAAGGGTATTATCAGCAATCACATCAGCCAGCAATTGATGCTTTAATCATGCAGCATGTTTATCATTAGTGGTATGTGATTTGAGGCAGCTTTATTGTTTTAGAAGGTTTGTTATTTAGTTTTGATATGAGAGCTTTAGTCACTGTTTGATAGCATACATTGAAGCTCTTTGATATGTTCGGTCAATAGCTCAATCATGATGCTAGTATTTTCTTGTTGTTTTTGGACTTGTTCCAGTTTGTTTTGATGAAAATTTAGCTGTTCATCGAGTCCCATTTTTCCCGTATAAAAATCATTGAAGCCATCTTTAATTTCATTGAGAGTAAAACCTACCGTTTGTGCGCTTTTGATTAGTTCAATACGTTCTACACATTCTGGATGAAATTCGGTATAAAATCGAGATCCTGCTTGACGCTTACGTGATTTTAGCAAACCCAACTGATCATAATGGCGAACGGTATCCTTAGTGGTGTTGGCTTTTTTTGCAAGTGCGCCAATTAACAGGAATGATTTATCAGATGCCATAATAGTCTCATAGGTCTATAGGTAAGTGCTGGTCAATAGCCATGATGCTCATCGTAACTTGAGCTGCCAAGGTTCTGTATTGTTTAATAACGATACTGCCAATGGTTTATGCGAATCATTTCGCCATCTGACTGAATGACTAGCTATTAAACTGTCTAATTGAGTCAAAAAATCAGTGCGTGGCAAGGTGACAGCACCTAAGCTCATCAGATGTTCGTTCGGTAGCTGACAGTCGACAAGCCCTACGTTACTCTGTTCACATAAGCGCATCAAGCCCCAAAATGCTAGTTTTGAAGCATTGGACGCACGGTGAAACATTGATTCACCAAAATAGAGATTACCTATCTTTAAGCCATAGAGCCCACCAATTAGCTGCCCTTTATCATCCCAAACTTCGATACTGTGTGCAAACCCTTTGGCATGTAATTCAGTATAGGCTTGGATCATGTCATTATGAATCCAAGTATGCTCGCCTTCAGGTAGCTCGTCATTACGGGGCAAACTACAGGCATGTATTACGTCATCAAATGCTTGATTGAGTGTCAACTGCCAACGTGAGCGACTGGCTTGCTTGCGTAGTGACTTGCTGGGTGTGTAGTCGGCGGGTACAATCACACATCGTGGTTCAGGGCACCACCAAGCGATCGGCTCGTCTTCATTAAACCAAGGGAATAACCCTCGTGCATAAGCAGAAATGAGCGTTTCTGGTGCCAAATCACCACCTATGGCGATGATTCCTATGCCTTCAGGATCGATAGAAACAGGATCGGGGAAGTCATAACACCCAAGACTTTTTAATGTCTCAGGTGTGATGTTTTTATCATTTAGTTGCAAGAAATTAACCATTTAGGCTTCTTTATCAGCAGTTGATGTTGATGCATAAGTATGATCATGTGCGATGGTCTCTCCTAATGCATCCAAGTATTTTTCAGCATCAAGCGCAGCCATACAACCGGTACCAGCAGACGTAATAGCTTGACGGTAGACATGATCAGCGACGTCACCTGCGGCAAACACCCCTTCGATACTGGTTTGAGTGGCGTTACCTGCGAGGCCACTTTGGACGACCAAATAGCCATCTTTCATATCTAGTTGATCTTTGAATAAGTCTGTATTGGGCTTATGACCAATCGCCACGAACATACCAAATACGTCTAATTGTTTGGTGCTGCCATTTTCAGTAGATTCAATAATGACACCATTAACGCCTGAATCATCACCAACGACTTCTTTGACGTAGTGGTTCCATTCAATTTTAACATTGCCATTTTTGGCTTTTTCAAACAGTTTGTCTTGCAGAATTTTTTCTGAGCGTAAGCTGTCACGGCGATGAACTAGTGTGACCTCTGCTGCAATATTAGATAAGTATAAAGCTTCTTCAACGGCAGTATTACCGCCACCAATGACAGCGACTTTTTGGTTTTTATAAAAGAAACCGTCACATGTGGCACAAGCCGAAACCCCTAAACCTTTAAACTTGGTTTCTGATTCTAGTCCTAGATACTGCGCAGATGCGCCTGTAGAGATAATCAAAGCATCACAAGTATAGCTGCCGTTATTGCCGGTCAGCTCAAAAGGGCGCACATTTAAATTCACCGCATTGATATGGTCATAAACCAACTCTGTACCGAAGCGTTCAGCGTGTGCTTTCATGCGCTCCATCAATGCAGGACCCGTTAAATCATGGGCGTCGCCTGGCCAGTTATCAACTTCAGTCGTGGTTGTCAGCTGTCCACCCACTTCCATGCCAGTGACCATGACTGGTTTTAGGTTGGCACGAGCAGCATAAACGGCAGCAGCATAACCAGCAGGACCTGAGCCTAAAATAATGAGTTTTTCGTGACGTGTAGCGGTGTTGTCAGTTGCCATGAGTTGTTCCTTGCTAAATATAAGAGTTGAAAATGTGAAGAATCAATATAATCAGAATATTCTAAAGTTTGTCATTAGGATATGTTCTTATTTTAAAAATGGTGATAAAAATGAGATAAATTGCCGTTAAACAAGAAAAATAGTATTGATAATATATAGAATATTGACCAGCTATTTGACGATGTTTAGGTAGATTTAGCCGTTTTTAGCCCATCGAGATGACTATCGATTAAATTGAAGACACGCCCCAATACAGTTTTTATCATTGTTGTGTGATAGTAACATAAGGGTAGTGGCCGAAAAGTGCAAGTTTGCTAAAACAAAGATGGGTATCATTAGAATCAAAGCATGTTTGCCTTGAAATATTATAGCGATGAAACATGAATATTTTGTAGCGTTTCTACAAATTTCTAGCGTTTCTGCAAAATTTCTAGCAATTATTCTGTTAGCTGTATGTCTAAAATATGGTTTTTTGTTTAAATTCGATATTGACAGACTTTCTTGGACTCTTTCTTGATAAGAGTGTCGCCACTACGGCTATGTATTTGTTATTATAAGAAGTTATGCCAAGCGTGGTATGAGTCAAAAACAGTTGCTAACGATAGCTTTTATTTATGGCTTTTAAGACGACCAATATCTTTGTAATACTTCGCTAACCATTTTATATCAGCACTTTATGTCAGCATGATTAGGATTAGTCATGTATTGACGACCATCTTTAATAACAAGGCAGATCTTACGTGATATCAGCACCGCTTATTGAGTATTTAAAAAAAGGAATATTTACCCTTATTGGGTTAATACTGGCCGTTTATCTGTTTGTCATTTTAATGACCTATACAGGTAATGATCCTAGTTGGTCGCATATCAGTAGTGATATGACCACGATTAATAATGTGGGTGGCGCATCGGGTGCTTGGTTGTCTGATTTGCTCTATAGTTTCTTTGGTTTTGGTGCATGGTGGCTGTTAGCATTTTTGGTTTATGAGTCCGTCCTTATTTGGTGGGACAATAAGCCAACATTTTGGTTGATGCGTTTGATTGCTTATGTCTTCTTATTGTTAAGTGCCAGCGCCTTATTTGCGCAATTGGTTGCCTTGGTTCAGCACGTAACTGATGCAACTGTAACAAAGCTTGAGGGTGTGGCTGGTGGCATTATTGGACTTGAGTTACAGTCGCGTTTGGCTCAGCTTTTATCGCAGTGGGGGAGTGTATTTTTCTTGACTGCTTTCGTTGTTATTACTGCTACCTTTGCCTTTAATATTCATTGGCTTGCGATTTATCAGAAGGTTACAACGTTGTCATGGCTTGGCTCAGGAGTAAAACAAAAAGATATCACAAATGATACTCGTTCAGCATCTCAAGCAGGCATGATCTCTGAGAAAAGTAATGAAAGCAAAGAGAATGAGAAGACTAATAAAGAAACTGCGGAATACGAGCAGTTGCCACTTGAATTACAGTCTACGGAGAGTGCTCAATCACTGGATAACAGTGGTCGGTTTAGTCACGTTTTATCAGATTTCTTAGCGACATCGGGCCTTGCCGATAGCGTGAAAGCCTCTGTGGTAGCAGCAACACAAACAGCGATGTCTAGTGCTTCTAGTAATGACAATAGAGAGCATTTTCAGACGGCAGAATCGATGCCTAGCGGTACTGTAGATAATACGGCTCACCATACGAATGTATCGTCGACGTCAAGTGCAGCACCGACTCCGGTTCGTAAAGTTGAACCTAGCTTTGCTTGGAATGATGCCAATACCGTGGATGACTTGCTGGCCAGTGAGCAAATGGCTTATAACGCTGATATTGTGAACGATTCGGCTTCTGCTATATCGGTACCTAATGACAGCAAAACTGAGTCGCCAGATATGGCAAATTCAGTCTCTACAAGGATGTCAACCACAGAAACATCTGAGGCTCAACCAACGATTCGTTCGCAGACAAAAGCGATTCAGTCGCCAATTGAGGCGCCAGAAGCAACAGCAACAACAGAGAGTATTGATACATTGGCAGATGCTTGGCTAGCAGAGCATGCAACGCCTATCGTTGATAAGTCTATGACAGCGTTGCAATCAGATAATATGGCTGCACAGCCAGTGCAAGAGGCGTCTGTCGAATCTGAGCGAGATATGTCCAGTGAGACTCCGATTAATAACGCTACTGCAGCTGCCAGTATAACGCCGTCCTCTTTTGATGAATTATCTAATAACCAAGTGGAAGTATCTAGTAACGCTATAGCGCCGACTGTGATTGAAAAACCTATCACTAAACCGGTACCAGTAGTCAGCGATCCTGTGTCAGCAGCGATAGATATGACACCAACCAATACGCCTCCTGCCAATCCAAAAGCCGCACCAACGGTAGAAGTAACCAGTCTAGCCTCAAACGTGCCTGAGCCTAAAACGCCTGCGCAACCGTCTGTTAGCTTCGCTGTGCCAGAGGGTGATAGCAGTAATCATATCACTGATATGATGCCAGAGAGCGACAATGACGATACCAATGTACCAGTCATGCCGCATATTAGTGATGATGAAGCTTTTAGTCAAAAATCACGTTCGATGCAAACGGCAGCCTATCGCAGCAGTCTAACGCCTATTCCAGAAATGTCTATATTGGATAAGCCCGATCCTGACCGTAAGCCTAGCTATACCGTGGTTGAGCTGGAAAAACTGTCTGAGTTATTAGAAATTAAGCTACAAGAGTTTAATGTAAAGGCCTCTGTAGTTAATGCTATTCCAGGACCTGTCGTCACTCGTTTTGAAGTGGAGTTAGCTGCTGGGGTCAAAGCCAGTAAAGTAACAGGCATTTCACGTGATTTGGCGCGTTCATTATCGATGGCTTCTTTGCGTGTCGTCGAAGTGATTCCAGGCAAACCATATATCGGTATTGAAGTACCTAATAAGAAACGTGAAATGGTACGTTTGATTGAATTACTCAATACCGAAACGTTTAAAGACCCAAAAGCGCAGATTA
Organism: Psychrobacter sp. AOP31-B2-9; assembly: GCF_052378005.1. Taxonomy (NCBI): domain Bacteria; kingdom Pseudomonadati; phylum Pseudomonadota; class Gammaproteobacteria; order Moraxellales; family Moraxellaceae; genus Psychrobacter; species Psychrobacter sp. AOP31-B2-9. The sequence goes on along the minus strand of NZ_JBQSXG010000015.1, from coordinate 33,471 downwards.
GTATGGCGATGGGTAAAGATATCGGTGGTAATCCGATCATTACCGACCTTGCTCGTGCACCGCATATGTTGGTTGCTGGTACGACAGGTTCTGGTAAGTCAGTATTGGTCAACTCGATGTTGCTTTCCATGCTACTCAAATACACACCAAATGAGCTGCGTCTTATTCTGATTGATCCAAAGCAATTAGAGCTTGCTAACTATAATGACATTCCGCATCTGTTAACGCCTGTCGTAACCGATATGACCGAGGCGGCGAGTGCTTTATCATGGTGTGTGGCAGAGATGGAGCGCCGCTATCAGCTCATGAGTTTGCTTAAAGTGCGTAAGCTTAATGAGTTCAATAAAAAAGTCATCGCGGCAGAGGAGTCGGGGAATCCAATGCTCGATCCTTTATGGCGGCCTAATGACAGCGTGAGCATTAGCCAAGCACCCAAGCTCAAAGTATTACCAATGATTGTGATTGTTGCCGATGAGTTTGCCGATATGATTATGCAGGTGGGTAAACAAGCTGAAGAGCTTATCACCCGCTTGGCACAAAAGTCGCGGGCTGCAGGTATTCACTTGATGCTCGCGACTCAGCGTCCGTCGGTAGATGTTATCACTGGTCTAATTAAAGCCAATATCCCTGTGCGTGCGGCACTACGAGTAAACTCAAAAGTTGATTCACGCACGATTTTGGATAGTGGCGGCGCAGAAGATATGCTAGGTAACGGTGATATGTTGTTCCTAGGGCCAGGGCAGATTGAGCCAGATCGTGTACATGGTGCTTATGTTAGTGACGAAGAGGTCAACCGTGTTTGTGATGCATGGCGTGAGCGCGGTGCTCCTGATTATATCGACAACATGGCAGGTAACTTTGAATTGTCTAGCCCAAGTGGTGGTAGCTCAGGTAACGCCTCTGGTGAAGATGATGACCTATATAACGATGCTGTAGCCTTTATTATGGAAACACGTAAGGTTTCGGCCTCTAGTATTCAGCGTAAATTTAGCATTGGCTACAACCGTGCGGCACGTATTGTGGATTCAATGGAGGAGGCAGGACTGGTCAGCTCGATGGGCAAAAGTGGCAAACGTGAGCTGCTAATGTAGCGATGGATATGCTTTATATGATCAATAAAAAGTAAAACCAAGACGACTTATTATCGTGCTACTGGTACAAACTTTACTTGCCTACTGTATTTACAAAGGCTGCGAAAAATTCATCCCAGTAGCACGGTAGCGATTTTCAAATACTTTGACTATAGCGTGGTATATATAGCGCTATATATAGTCGATTCAATTTAAGAATAGTACAAGGCAGGCGAGTGTAGATTTATACGTGATACGTCAAGCGAGACGCTGAAATACTTTTATAGTGGCGTGACTATAATACAGAGTTCAAACTGAATATCAGTGGATATAGCAACCACTCAATACCTGTATAGCGCACTGAACATGATTTGAATGAATATCTACCAATTAAAAAACAGACAACATCTATCACCGTTATTTTAGTTGTCACAAGATAACCCAGTTTTTTGAATCAATTAATGGCGATAAACGATCCGTAGCACACCTATACTCAATCAAAGCGGTAGATGTCCATGCCCAAGCTATGATGCGCCATGCTTTGGTGAATGACTGAGACACGCTGACCCGTACCTAATGCAAAAAACAACGGGAGCAAGTGCTCATCACTTGGATGAATATCTTTGTAGTCAGGGTACTGCTGCCAATCGAGTGCCGTGGGAATATCTGTTTTGAGCTGTTGAAGCAACCATTGCTTAAAGGTTTTGGCTGCTTGATCGATACTGTCAGACTGCCACCGAATAGCTCGCAAGTTATGTGTGACGCTGCCTGAGCCGATGATAAGTATTTGCTCCTCACGCAGGTGCGCCAACAGTGCACCTAGTTGATAACAGGCAACGCTGTCATAGTGCTGTGGCAAAGAGATTTGCACAATCGGTATGTCTGCTTCTGGATACAGGTGTATAAGCGGTGCCCACACGCCATGGTCACAAGCACGTACTGGATTGACACTGCAACTAATACCGCGTGTCGTAAGCTGCTGAGCTAGTGTCTCCGCCAGCGCTGGCTGACCTGAAACAGGATACTGAACGTCATAAAGCTCAGACGAAAATCCTGAAAAGTCATGCCAAGTCTTTGGTTGTGGGTTGTTGCTAATCTCCAGTTTTGAAGATTGCCAATGTGCCGACATAATCACGATGGCGCGGGGTTTGGGTAAGTTTTGTCCGATACGTGCCAGCGCACTGGTTGTGGCTGATTGTTCAAGGGCCAATGTGGGCGCGCCATGTGAGATAAATAAGGCAGGTAAAAGAGCGGTGTTTTTTAGTGAAGCGGGTACATCATCCCATGCAGCCTTAGCATTGATGGGGGCTATAGCATCAGTCGAGCTTGGCTGATGGCTTGCTTTAAGAGTCTGAGCGTTTGAATAAGTCATGTAGCGTTTATTAGGGCGGCTAGTGGTTTTTCAATCCGGCTTTGGCCAGTTGAAGGGTGAGAATTGTACGTTTGAGTTAGTATTTTTACTTCAACACGCCCTAATTAATGATTGTGAAAGCCTAATTTCCACGATGATAAGGGTGATTGTTATTGATACTCATTGCGCGATATAGTTGCTCCATGAGTACGACACGCACTAATGGATGCGGTAATGTTAGGGCGGATAGTGATAATTTTGCATCGGCTTTTGCCAATACTTCTGGTGAGACACCATCTGCACCGCCGATGACTAAGGCAATATCATCGCCTTGCTGCATGCCATCTGCTAATTTATCGGCCAAACCTTCGGTCGATATCATCTTGCCTTTGACGTCTAGTACCCATAACTGCTCTCGGCTTGATGCATTATGAGTGGCTAATAGGGCTTGACCTTCTTGCTCACGATACTGTGCCAAATTAGCATCTGAAGGGTTTTTTGCCCGTTTTGCAGCTGCAATTTCGACGATTTCTGTGCTAAGCATCGGTTGAATGCGTTTGTAGTATTCGTCAAAACCTGTTTGCACCCATTTGGGCATTTTATTACCAACAGTCAAAATCCTTACTTTCATAGTGCTTACCATCTCGATAATTAAATTCAAGCTTACTAGGGTGTACCCTAAATAGTTTGTATCGTTCGTTATTTACGGTCTACAATTTACATTAGAGGGCTAATGGTTTCTGATATGTGATTGTTTGCGCTTCGATCATCGCCGCTCTTATCCGCTTGGTTTGGCTTTGGAATAACAGTAAGCTTTGCATCAGATTCAAAAACAATGGCTTCAACATCATCGAAACTATTAATCCCTTCAGAACGCATTGAGCATTCGAGCTCTTGATGAGTTAGTCGCTCCTCTCGCATTGCATCTGGTAAAAACTGTCCTTGATAAAAGACGATACGGGGTTCAGATAAGATAAAGTTACTAAAGGGCGTTGAGATAGAGGCGTATTTGGTGACCAAAAACTGTAAAACATATAGCGTGATAATTGAGGCTGCACCTTCTACAAAAGGGATCTCTTTTAGCAAAATAGTGCTGGCTCCCAGTGAGCCAATCATCACCGTCACAATCCAATCAAAATTATTTAGCTGAGAGGTTGAGCGTTTGCCAGAAATTTTGGTGGTAATCACGATGAGCACATAAACCATGACGGCGGTGAATACAATACGCCCAAGTTTGTCGATACTATCAAAAAAAACAATGTCCATCGTGTTGACTCCTCATTATCTTGAATGCCAAGTTTTTAAGGTGCAAACCTCGCCAAGCGCTTTGTTGGCAGTACTGTATTTATTTGGGTGCTAAGAAATGATTGAAAGCCCACAATCCTAAACGTGTGCTAACCAAGGTCAGCACTATCATCATAAGCAGTGCACCAAGTAATGGCAAGGGCTGCTGTGTGGCCATATCTGTTAATACTTCGCGGCTAACTGGTGTAAACAAAAACAGCCACAACCCTAACATATACAATGCATTTAACAACCACATGGCGGCCACGCTACCAATGGTCAAGCGGTTCATCTCACTGATGGTGAGCGTGCGCTGTTGATGTTTGATGAATTTGTGCGCCGCAATATAAGCGCCAACCAGTACTGCTACCGTCATCACAACGTATGGGCTGAGCGTTAGCTTGGTTTGGACGACCATAAAAATAGCGTTGGCTAAAATGTAACCAATGACAAAAAACCCCATATACATTGGTAGCTTAAATGCTGACGGTAGCCGTGCTGGCGGTTTACTTTTCTTACGTAAATTGTCGGTAGCGTGTGGCATAAAATAGCCTATATTAATGTAAAAAAATAAAGGGTGGATAAATTATTATGGTATGGGCGTGTCATCATAGTTAGCCATTTTAAGATACTGAATGTATAGTCGATCCACTATAAAATAAACACAGCGATACTGGGTGCATTTTGCGTAGCCTCTGTCTGCGCAGGCACAGCAAGCAAGGAAAATGTATACCTGTATCGCATGGTTACATTTGTATCTGTTTTATTTAGGACTGACTATATCAAGGTGTTCATTGATGACACGTTTCTATTATACAGGTGCTGTTTTATTGCTGTGCTGTCCAATCTAACATGGCATCTAATACAGTTCTAGCCGCATATACATTGAGCGCCTGATCGGTATTAATCAGTCCGACCACGGTATAATCTTGCCCTGATTGCCCTTTTACATAGCCGGCCATTGAGGTGACATTGTTTAAGGTGCCGGTTTTAATCCACGCGCGTCCAATAGCGGCTGATTCAGGTAACCGTTTGCTATGGGTGGCAATGGTGCCACTAACGCCTGCTATCCCCAAAGAGTCCACATACGCATCAAAGCTTGGGCTGTCGTACGCATAGCCTAACAACTCACTTAGATTGGCGGCACTCACGGTACAGGTGCGGCACAAGCCAGAACCATTGGTGAGATATGGCGGCGGTGTTTTTAAGTGTGTCTGCCACCACTGATTAATGGTTTGTAGCGTTGTTGGGTAGTTGGTGTGATGCGAGCTGCCAAAGTCATATAGGCTGGTTGTGCCCGATATAGTCATGGGTGTAGCTGCATTAGTAGAAGCTGCTTGGCTAGCAGAGATGGCTGCATACGCCCCAATAGACAATGCCACTTGTTCGGCCATGACATTATTTGAAAAGTGGTTGATGTCATAAATTTGCTGTGCCAATGTGAGTGATGGATAGCTGACAATGGGCAAAGGCGACAGTGGTAATGCGGCTAGACTGCCTGCTTTATGGGTATTGGTCAGGGTGTTGTAAGGGCGTTCTTGGCTGATAATTTGACCGCTTAGCGTATTACCTAGTGCATACCATTTATCTGCCAGTACGTGGGCAGCAAAATCTTTGGCATCGGGATAAGCAATATAAAAAACGTGCTCGCCGCAACTGCTAGGCAGCTCAGAATTTATCTGAAGCTGATTGGCTTGCCACTGCGGGTTCAAGCTGTAATTGGCTGACGCACAGGCCCCTGCACGAGTATTGACAACACTTGGTAGCTGATAGTCGGCCAATTTCGGCGTATAGGTTAATTGCGCTTGCCCATTGTTTAACGGCTGACTTTTAATACCGATGCTGCTAAAGTTGACCAAAAAGCCATCTGGGCTAGCGTTATAAGGGCGTAGCGGCGCATTATCAAATGCGGCAGGGTCTTTACTCACTTGTTCAAAAACTGCGCTGTCAATAACAATATTACCATCAATGTGTTTAATACCTGCTTGTTGCACATGATAAAGCAGCTGTTGTAAGCGCTCATGCGTCATTTTTGGGTCGCCACTGCCCTGAATCACCAAGTCGCCGTATAGGCGGTCGCCCACAATAATACCAGTATGGTATACCCGAGTGAGCCAAACAAAATCAGTGCCTAAGGTATCTAACGCAATAAAGGTCGGTAGCAGTTTCATGGTGCTGGCAGGTGTGCGCGCCGTGTTTGGTTGGTGGCTAATTAATGGCGAAAACGAGATATGAGTAGAACCAGTATTGGTATTTTTATCGTTTGCGTCGCGATTTTTATGTTGGTTGATAGTAGCGTTGGCTTGTTGGTCGTCGAGCACATCGGGAATACTTTCTACGCTTTGGTAGGTGTAAGCATCATCGGTATAGGCATGTATTTCTTTTTCATGCTGCTCAATAGTTTGGCGCTCAATGGTAACTAAGGTACTTTGTTGGGGAATGCTGTTGTTTTTATTACTGTTTTGATGATTGTCTTGTTGAGCGTTTGGCTGGTTGTCATCAGTATGGTTTTGTGCACTATTAGCCACAGCTTGTTGGCTGCTATCAATTACTTGAATAGGCGTAGGCAAGTGGCTGTTATTTTTATCGCCAACTGGGGTGATGACCATGCTGATGTCAGATTCTGTTAAATTGGCGCGCGTTAATGCTGCCTGAACCGCTTCTGGTAGTGTTGCTTGCGCATATAGTGGCGTTACTGTTAAGGCCAGCACGGCCAATGACTTACTAGCTTGACTGAACGGTCGTAGATGATGAAGCATTGGTGAAATTTTAGTGGCAATAGCAGAATAACGAGAGCGTTCAGAAGTAGGTCGCATGAGCATCTTTTAGTAAGTGGTAAAAGCCGACTATACTAACATGAGTTAAGGCTTTCTCGTAGATGCAGAAGCATGTTAAAAGTTTGATTTTGTCGTCAAACAGCGCGCTTAGCGTACGTGCAAAAACGCCATTGCGGTCATAATGGCATCGTTATAAGCATCATGAGCACCCAGTTCAGGAATATTGTAATGAGCTAAGATATTGGTTAGGTGCTGTGATTGGTTAGAGAGACCCTGAGTATGACCACTCCTGCGCCGACTGTACAGATGGCGTATGTCTATGATTTTGTTTGGTAGTGTCGAGCCCATATACTTTTTAACCAGTGGGTTTAAAAAAGCAGTGTCAATTTGCGGGCAGAAACCTACTATAGGGCGGTTGTTTATAAATGGTAGCAATAGCGCTAACATCTCCTCATAGCTCATACCATGTTCAACATCAGCGGTACGTAAACCGTGAATTATAATCGTATCGCGGTCTGGCATCACAGGTGGTCTGCAGACTAAATGCAGACCATTGCCTGTATCGATCGTATTACCATTGATATGAATAGCCGCAACCGATAACAAATGGTGTTTTTTAGGATTAAGTCCAGTCATCTCGCAGTCAATAGCGACCCACTGCTCAGGCATAGGTTGGCTAAACATCGATGCCAGTTCTGGACGTTGTAGTTGAGTCTTTTGCCAAGTGCAAGACAACTGCTGTAGCCAACTCATAGTGGTTGTTCATCCATTTATGAAATCTCTAATTGATAGTGCTGGCGGAGCTGAGCTTTAAAGCTTTTTACCACAGCTAGACACTCTTTTAGCAAGTCACGCTCAAGCGCAGTTAACGTCATTGGATTTACTTGCCGAGCATACTTATCGTCAGTAGAGAGCGCAACTGATAAGCGCTGCGCCATAAAAAACTCTAATGCTTCTAATAAAGTGTCGGCACGCTCTTGGGTCAAGGCTTGAGTTTGCACCAAGGCTTTGAGCCGGTTTTTACTACTGGGCACTTCCAAAATATCATTTTCTAATGCTAAGGTGCGAATACCGTGAACCAATGGAAAGATACCGGCTTTTTTTAGATCAATATCTTGCGAGTTTGACTTATTACCCAGTAGTGGGACAAACTTTTGCCACCATTGGTTTACGTCACCGAACTGTAGCGCGGCGCGTGCGAACTGACGTACAAACATAGGGTCTGACTGTCGGTGGGCTACTTTTAGATGTTGGCGTATTTGAGTCAATAATGATTCATCACCGCAGACGTATTCAGCATCGAGGATGGCGGATAAATAAATGCCATGCATTGGTTCGGTATTTCTAAACCATGAGTTGATTTGGGTATTAAATGCTTTTAGCGGTTGTCGCCATATAGGGTTGGTCATCATGATGTTGCCATCACACAGTGGATAACCAAGGTTTGCCAAATGATGATTAAAGGAGTCGGCAAACTGTGCCAAGTCATCATGTGTGTATCCGTCACGTATGATGAGTGCATTGTCTTGATCAGTACGCATGATCTGCTCACCACGACCTTCTGAGCCCATGACGATGAGGCAAGTATTGACCATGACCTCATCAGGTACGATAAGTTGCCAAAGCTTGGTAAATACTTGTGCATTGAGCGTCTGTACCATGCGGCTGATGTTACCGATTTTGACGCCATTTTGATGCTGTGCACGAATATAACGACCGATAAGTTCGACTGCGGTATCTAGGCTCGTCAGATCTTTTGCTTGTTCAATTTGAATACTAATGAGCTGTGAATGATGGCTGATATGAGCGAGCATGTCGCTTTGCCCAAGGATACCTATAACCTTACCTTGGTCATCTAGCACAGGCAGTCTATGGATACGATAACGAGTCATGGTTAGTAGCGCATCGCCAATCTCATCATCAGACTTGATGGTACGCAGGTTAAAGTTGGCATAATCTTGACATGACGTCGTGGCAGGGTTTTTTTGCTCACTCACGGCGCGGCAAATATCGGTATCGGTTAAAATACCTAGTAGATGACCTATACCGTATGATGTCTCTTGTACATCTTCTTTTATCGTTTGTACATAAGTCGATGGTCTTACCAGTACGTGCTTTATTCCTATTTGGGTCATAACGCTAGCAGCGTCATACAGGCTATTATTGGCATCAACGATATGTACTGGAAGTAAACGGACATCAATCACTGGTTGCAGCATGATTTGCTGCACTTCTTGTTGATTGGTATAGATGGTTGGGTCAGTTCCTGTGTTGTGACGGCGCTGTTGTAGTGCTTTGAGTCGCTCAGGAAGCTTGTCTGATAGCATTTGGCGAACTAGATGATTTTGAGCACTGATTTTGTCAACAGTGCTACCAGCCACTTGAAGCAGTAGAGTGTCTTCGGTAGCTCGAAATTGATAAGTTTTAGCTTTATTTGCAAGCCCTGTAGCCTCTTTGGTGAGAGTGTTATCAGTCAGTGACTCAGGCTGGCGACGGCTATCGAACCAATCATTGTTGTTAAGGTGATCAGAATGATTGCTACCTAAATAAGAGACGACAAACTCACCGTCGAGTAATTGCTCAACCTGTCCTTTAATGACTACATAAAGGTACTGTAAGTCTTCTGCAAGCAAGCTTTCATCTTTAGCAAGATAGCGTATTTGCGTGTTTTTCCTGATACTTTGGCGTTCAGCTAAACTGAGTACATCAAAGGGCGGCTGGGTAAAATCAAGATGGGGCATGGCATCATCCTTGATGGCATATTGGACTATAGGTAATTACTTATAGATCATTACTATAGCATCATTCACATAAAAAACCTGCAATAACCACATTTATATTATGGTTATTGCAGGTAAATAGCACAATTATTGTGTCAAGTAAGGATGTTGATATCGCGAATTTAACTATGCACCAAGCAATTTTCGAATACGGCTTATCGCTTCACGGCTTTCTTCGACACTAGCGACCAAAGCAATACGCACATATCCTTGCCCAGGGTTGCTGCTATTTACTTCACGTGAGAGATAGCGTCCTGCTAATGCATGAATATTTGCCTGCTCATATAGCGCTTTGACAAACAGCTCATCATCACCATTGAACTGCTCAGGCGCTTTTATCCAAAAATAAAATCCTGCATCAGGCATCCGTAACTCTAATAGCTCACCAAGCTCAGACATCCATAAGGCAAACTTTTCTTGATAGAGTGAGCGATTATTTGCCACATGTTTTTCATCTTGCCAAGCAGCGATAGAAGCCAGTTGATGCGGTATCGGCATCGCACAGCCTTGATAGGTACGATATTGCAAATAAGCCTGTAAAATATCGGCATCACCTGCTATAAATCCAGACCGCAAACCTGGTAGGTTTGAGCGTTTGGACAAAGAATGAAAGACGATACAGTTTTTAAAGGTGTGGCGACCAAGTATTGCGCAAGCCTGTAATAGACCGATAGGGGCGCTATCAAAATAAAGCTCGCTATAACATTCATCGCTGGCAATGATAAAGTCATATTGATCTGACAGACGAATCAGATACTCCCAATCATCCATTGTCATGACAGAGCCAGTTGGATTGTTAGGACTACAAACGAATAATAGCTGCGTACGCTCCCACACTTCTTTGGGTACTGCTCGGTAATCTCCTTTAAAATCATTATCTAATGTGCAGGGTACAAAGTATGGCGCTGCTTGTGCCAGTATCGCTGCGCCTTCATAGATTTGATAAAACGGATTGGGCATCACAACTACAGGAGGCTTACCTGATACAGATAACGAATGGTTTGCTGTGTCGATGACTTTATGATCGACAACTGCTTGTACCAAGCTAAAAATAGCCTCACGCGTGCCCATTACCGGTAATACTTCGGTATTGGCATCGACATGATTCAAAAAAAACCGCTTTTCCAGCCAATGAGCGATGGTCTGACGCAGTTCAAACATACCGTTGGTGGTTGGATAACGACTTATTTTGTCCAAATTTTCGTGTAGTACGTCCAGTACAAATGCTGGTGGCTCATGTTTTGGTTCGCCAATGCCTAGTTTGATTTCACTGTAGCTATCGGCTGGCGTGCTATTGGCAAGTAACGCTGCCATTTTTGCGAAAGGGTAAGGATGCAGGTACGTTAAGTTGTGATTCATAAGTAGGGTAACTATAATAGACAATTAATAATAAAGTTATAAAGAAAAATTACATTCAAGCAGTGTAGCACTTCTCTTGTTTTTTGTCTTTTTCTTATAACAGTACAATAAGCCGCTGTCAGCCTTGATGATAGTTTATGGTAAGGACAATTTGATATGCCTGGTGTTACACAACCCGATAGTCCAAACGCTAAAGATATCAACGATAAAAATTCTGACGATAACTTATCGCGAGATAAGCTATATGAGCTATTAAAACAGCGCGAACAATGTTGGTGGCAAGCGCGGCAGCAGCTCACTAGCCGTAAAGAGAAAAAACTGTTTTGGTACGGTGAAAATAGCTTGATGATGTGGTTCTTATGGCAGTTGGTCAGCTATGTCATCGTGGCGATGTTATTGATGCTGCTTAGTAAGTTGTTGGGCATCATGCTGCCTGTATGGCAGTATGTTGCTTTGTTTGCCATACAGACAGTGATTTTTATTGTCATGCTGTCACTAAAAGGTCGCATGGCTAATATTTTGCAACGCAAGATTGATAAAGATGAGTTGCAACGTGAAGAAGCGCTGAATGAGATGATTATCTTGGCAGAAGACAGTCTTTATCCAGACGTACATGCCAATTCACCTATCTCCTTAAGACAGCTGTATGAGTATTTTGATCAAAGCTTTCATTTGGCCAGTTTACATTGTCTGTTACAAAGAGAGGTCGATACTGGGCGTATAATGCTGACGCAAAAACAGACTGAGGCAGAGGTTCTGCCGCCAGACCTCGCTGATGATGAACTTAATGAACATGCTAGTGAGATTATATATAAAAGCACTTTATAGGAATTAGCTTTGCTCTGAGGTGCGCCTTAGATGTTAAAAAGATTAGATATTAAAAAAACTAGACAGAAAAAAGCATGGCATTGATCGTTTTATCAATGTCATGCTTTTTTATTATGTTTTTTATTAACTCTTGAATGATACCTAATAGAGAGGACAGTCTTTCTGCACACTGAGACTGGTAAGCAGTGCTGCTTTCAGAGAGTCAAGTCGGTCAGTAGATAGCGGCTTATCGTTATGATCACTGATATAAAACATATCTTCTGCACGCTCGCCTAAGGTGGTAATACGGGCAGCATGTACCTCAATTTTCTCTTCCAAAAACACTTGTCCAACTCGTGCCAATAGCCCAGGCTGATCAAGCGTTTCTAAGCTCATGACGTGTTGATCTGAGGCTTCATTGAACTCAAAATTGATAACTGTGGTTACCTCAAAGTTTCGAAGCTGACGTGGAATCCGCTTGTTTGTAATTTTTAATACTGTTGGATCTTTAAAGGCACTAATCAAACGCTGCTTGAGATCCTTTTGGCTGTCTTCGTCAATTAATAGTGTACCGTTCGGATCTAGTAGCACATAAGAGTCCAACGCAAAATCACGGGTAGCAGTGATGATTCGTGCGTCCAAGACATCCAGATTCATCTGATCGAACACTGCCATGGTAACCGCAAATAAGTTTTCTTGATCTTGGGTGTAAACAAATACTTGAACGGCATCAAGTGCCAGCTCTCTATGCTCACGTAGTACGACTAGCGGTGGACTATCTGTATTGGATGCAAGTCCAATAGGGGGGTGATTCAAGATAGCCTCGGTATGCCATAAAATATCCTCAGCGATCTCACGCAAGAAATATTCATCACCCAAATCGTCCCATAGCCTCAATACTTCATCGCGATTCATGTGCTGATTGTTTACATTATCTAGCATGGTTAAGGCTTGTTTACGTGTGGCACTGATCATATCTTGGCGGTTGGTCGGTGCATCAATATCAGCACGCAAAATACGACGAGTCTGTGAGTATAGCTGTTTCATTAGCGTGGCGCGCCAACTGTTCCATAATTGTGGATTGGTGGCGTTCATGTCAGCGACGGTTAGCACGTATAGATGATTGAGATGGGTGACATTGCCCACTAGGTCTGAAAATATAGTCACAATCTCTGGGTCTGATATGTCTTTTTTCTGAGCGGTCATCGACATTAATAAATGGTAACGTGTCAGCCAGCCAACCAAATTAGCATCCGCCAAACTCATGCCATGCGTCAAGCAAAACTCAATGGCTTCGGTTTGCCCAAGCTCGCTATGATTACCACCACGACCTTTAGCAATGTCATGGAACATTGCTGCCAGTACCAAGATTTCTTTTCGTTCGATGCGTTGAAAGATAGAGCTGACCAACGGGAAGTCTTCATAAAACCGTGGGTCAGTGAAACGATGGAGGATGCGAATCAAAAACAAGGTATGTGCATCAACGGTATAGCGATGAAATAAGTCATACTGCATCAGCCCCGTTACTTGTGAAAACGCAGGAATATAGTTACCCAAGACGCCATATCGATTCATCGTACGCAGGCGATGAAACAGGTAGTTTTGTTCTTTTAGGTTGGCTAAAAACAGCGCTTGGTGAGCGGGATTGTCACGGTAAACTTGATCGATACCGCGTGCAGCAATTTTTAGCGCGCGTAGGGTATGGGTGCGGACGTTTTTAATATTGTGCTGACCCATCAATAAAAACATCTCTAAAATAGCGTCAGGGTGCTGAGCAAAGACGCGATGATGCGCCATCGATATTTGATCACCTATTTGGTTAAAACGTGCGTTGATGGGCTGTTTTTTGGGACTCTCATCATCAGTCAGTCTTGGTTCTATAATCGTTTCGTAATAATGATTGATCAGCATCTCGGATAGTGTTGATATCTGCATGGCGCAGCGATAGTAATCACGCATAAAGCGTTCTACTGCAGCATTAGGTTCATCATCTGGCTGCGTCTCATAGCCCATCAATTGAGCAATCTCACGCTGATAATCAAACAGTAACTTGTTTTCGTTACGACCGGTCAATACGTGCAAATAGTGACGTATTTGCCATAGATATCCTTCTGCAAAACTCAGCTCGTCAAACTCTTTTTCGGTCAAAAAGTTTTGCTGCACCAAGTCGTACAGTTTGCCCACTCGAAAGTAACGTTTGGTCACCCAGCCGATGACATGAATATCGCGTAAACCACCAGGAGCTGTCTTGATATTTGGCTCAAGATTGTATTCTGTGGCATTGTGCTGTAAGTGGCGTACCTTACTTTCTTCGATTTTTACTTCAAAAAACTGCCGCGGCGACCACTGCTCGTTGACAATTTTTACTGGAACATCTTGCAAGTCTTCATTACCAATCAACAGTCGAGCTTCTAACTGAGCACTGGCAATGGTGTGATCAAGTGCTGCTTCTAAGGCATCTTCAATCGTACGCACAGAAAGTGCAGGGTCCAATCCTATGTCCCATAGTAACGCTACCAAACGATCAATCTTTCCACTAGTATCAGTGTCAATTTCATCAGGAGATAGCAGTAAAATATCGATGTCTGAATACAGCGATAACTCGCCACGCCCATACCCACCAGTGGCAAAGAAAGCCAAGTCAGTTTTATCTAACTCAAAAAATTTAAATAAAGCAATCAGTAACTCGTCGATGGCACAGGAACGAACCTCAACCAATTGACGAATATTGACACCACGCTCAAGTGCTCGATTGATGTCTTCATTAATTTGAGTTAACCAGTTAGGGATCTCCAGTAGCCATTTTTCGGCCGCGTCGTTATCCGTTGATACTGATGTATCTGTTTCTGCATCATCAGGTAGCAAAGGTAGGGACGTTAGGTCAATAGAAGTGATATCACAATTAAACATAAGTGTTATCCAATTAAGAGTTTAAAGGCAGCTGTTTGAGCTTAAGGTTGTTTTATTATTTGAAGGACATGGTTATCAGAACTCTAAATATCAGTAAGCATAATACTTAATTTATCTTGATTATAGTGCAAAAAAAAGACCGCCTAGGCGATCTTTTATTATATTACTGAGTTAAAAAGCTTAAATCTTCTTCAGGGCGGACAGTAAATACTTCACAGCCATTATCTGTGACGACCATCGTGTGCTCCCACTGAGCAGATAGCTTACGGTCTTTGGTAATTGCCGTCCATTCATCCGGTAAGATTTTGGTCTGCCACTTACCTTCATTAATCATAGGCTCGATGGTGAATGTCATGCCCGTTTTTAGCTCAAAGCCAGTGCCTTTTTTGCCATAGTGCATGACTTGTGGTTCGTGATGGAATTCATTACTAATACCGTGACCACAGAATTCACGTACGATACTGAAGCGCTCAGGCTCGACCACTTCTTGAATTGCAGCGCCAATATCACCCAAACGTGCACCGTCTTTGACGACGCTCATACCTGCATAGAGAGCATCTTGTGCCACTTTGCAGATACGCTTGGCCATAATAGAGCCATTGCCAACGATCCACATTTTTGAGGTATCGCCATAATAGCCGTCTTTAATTACGGTCACATCGATATTGATAATATCGCCATCTTTTAGCAGTTTTTTCTCACTTGGAATACCATGACAAACCACGTGGTTGACCGAGGTGCAGATTGATTTTGGGAAACCATTATAGTTGAGTGGTGCAGGGATAGCATCTTGTACATTGACAATATAGTCATGAGCAATTTGGTTTAACGCTTCGGTGCTAACACCTACTTTTACGTGTTCGTCTAACATAACCAACAAATCACTGGCAAGCTTGCCGGCGACACGCATTTTTTCTATGGCTTCTGGAGATTGGATAAGGGATTTTTTAGTCATCATAATCGTACTTATAGTTATGGAATGAATAGGGTGAATTATAGCATAAATGCATCAATGACTGTTTTGGAAGATTGGTTGGCAAGTCTAACCGCTTATCTACCTGCTTTTAAAAAGTGAGCAGCTCGCGCTATGTCTGGCAAGCTAGGTTAGCAAAAAGCTATCAAGCAATACTGAACTGATGATTGTTGCAATCATATACTCAATCTATAACGACAATCAGGTATTCGTTATGCATAATGGTCTACATTATTTTGGTCAATGAATAAAGCAATAAGTCCATTATAATAAAGCGTGTTGAACATGCAGCAATAGTCGTTGTCAGTGCTATGGTTGAATATCAAACACGCTCTAACGATAACGCTCACTGAGCGTACGTAATATTGTTTTTTAATCTTTTGAATAAAATCACTATAGGAGTTTATATGAAGAACACAACTAGCATGATGATGGCGGCAACACTGGCTATAGGCACACTGGCTGCTGGTTGCCAGACCACAAGTATTACCGCACCAGTCACTCAACCAGTCACATCAAACCTTTTGCAAGCCAACGATTGGCAACTGGTCGATGCTAAGGATACTAATGGTGAACGTATAAATTCTTTGTTTATTGATGAGAGTAAACCTCTTACTTTAAAATTTATGACCGTCGAAGGTAACAATCGAGTTGCGTTTATAAACACTTGTAACAGCATGGGTGCAGGGTATAGTGTGACAGATGGTGAGGTAAACCTCACTCAAGGCATGAGCACAATGATGGCATGCCCTGAGCCTCAGGCCAGTTTTGATGCGGCAGCTTTAGCGACTGTAGATGGCAAGTATAGTATTAATAATAATGTTAATAATACACCTATTCTGACCATTAAGAACGACAGCCAAGTTGCGCACTTTAAAGCCGTTTCTAAATAAACCTACCTATTCACTATAGGTAATTTGGGTACAACGAGCATTATCTAAAAATCATTTTTTAACACGATATATCTGTTTAAAAAAGCCTCACGAATAGTGGGGCTTTTTTTGTCTAAAATCAAAGTTAAATGTACGTTACACTAGTGTAACTGTTTATATCTAAACACTATCGTGTAGCGTAGCTATCGATAACTTATCAGTGTTTATTTATAACAAATCTATCTATGAACGACTATTGGACTTGCCTTATGCTAAAAGCTTTTGTATCAAAACCAACGATAAACCTGCATACGATAAGTAGCACAGTTATCATTGCTGCGACTAGCGTTTTAGTGGGTTGTCAGACATTGCCAAGCACCGTATCGAAAACATCTGTAGATATGACGGCGAGTAATCCACTAACCGCTAAAATGCCAGCGATAGATCGCCAAGGACGTATTGCTTATATAGAAGAGCATGGCATGGGCGCTGCAAAAATATCGACACTGTATAGCATCCGTCCTGATGGTGGCGATCGTCAGTTGGTTGATCAGATAAATGGTTATATCTATTCGCCTGCATGGTCTGCGGATGGTCAATGGCTTGCTTATAGCAAACAAGCAGCACGTCAAAACCCAAAAATTTATATCTATGACCGAAAAAGTAACACACAAAGTCTGATCGTTAATGCTGAAGGCAGTAACATGTCCGCGTCGTTCTCACCTGATGGTCAAAAACTCCTCTATAGCTCAACCGTCGGCGGTAATGCAGACATCTATGAGATGCGTCTCAGCGATGGTAATACCAAACAGTTGACTACATTATCAAGCACTGAGGTACAGCCAAGTTATGCGCCAGATGGCAAAAGCTTCGTGTATACCAGTGATAAAGTTCGTGCTGGACGCCCAAGCATCTATCGATACCGTTTCGATGATGGCAAAGCCGAGCGCTTGTCTACAGGCAGTTATGCTGCCAGTCCTCAGCTCAGCTTAGATGGGCAGCAATTGGCTTATCTTGATGGCAGTAAAGCTGCAATTATGACATTGGCTACAGGGCAGATACTATTTCTAGCAGAAACAGGACTCGATGAGCCTGCGCGATTGTCACCATCTGGACAGTATGCAGTCTATCCGATGAGCGCTTCTGTAGTGAGTAATCAAGGCTCTATTAATATGGGGAATTTGGTTATTCAATCACTAACGGGTAACACCAATTTTACGATTAGTAGTGAGGCTGGCGGGGTCATTCGCTCTCCCGTTTGGGGCCGATGATGACGAAATCTATGTATTATATAGTGAGATATCTATATAATTATTAATAAAGAAACATAAGTTGATTCTGAAAACCTAGGTTATAGGTATATAAAAGGAGAAAGCGTGTAATGCAAGAGTCGTTTTTAGTATTCATTACTAACATCAGTCTATACCCTACGGTGATTTTTACTGGATTGGTGATGTTTGTGACCTTGTATTGGATAGTTTCCTTACTAGGTATGGCAGATATGGATACAGTCGATATAGGTGATGCAACTGGAGACGGTGGTGACTTAACTTCATCGGGTTTTGTCTCTGGACTTTTACTCAAATTTGGTTTGTATGGCGTACCTCTCATCATTATTCTTAGTTTAATCAGTTTGATTGGTTGGTTGTTAAGCTATTTATACACCAGTTTTTTACACCAAAATTTTGATTCTGGTCTTTGGTATTACGTCTTTGGCACTGGTGCATTTGTTCTTGTCTTGGTGGTATCTATGTGGTTAACAGGTCTCATTATTTCACCCATTCGCAAAAACATTGCCAGAATTCCTAAACGTAATGCTTCTAGCAATATAGGTAAAATTGCTGTGGTACGCACACTTAGCGTGACACATAAGCATGGCGAAGCAGAGCTTAATGATGGCGGTGCAGGGTTGATACTAAAGATACGCTCAGATATCGATGATAATTTACTCAAGCAAGGAGATAAAGTGATGTTGGTTGAGTATTTAACAGATGCCAATACTTATCGAGTTGCTGTTGTGGAAGATAAAGAAGCATTGTAAAGCTATTAATAGCACCTAACAGTTTTAAATTTGGTTATAGTCGGTTCAAAGTGACTCAGATATAGCGACGGTGATTAGCAGGGCTGCAAAGCGCACGTGCTATAAAAAGCACGGTAAACACTAGGCTTAGCATGCTTGCCACCGTATCTGATTTACATGGAATTGATTGTAGAATGTTTTAATTAAAGGAATGAATATGGACATACTCATTATCGTCGGCGTGGTGGTTGTGCTGGCGTTTGTTTTCGTCATGGCAGCGCTGCTGATGCTCAAAGCCTTTTATGTAAAGGTTGAGCAGGGTAAAGCGCTGATTATTAACGGCGTTAGTAAAATAGCTGTACGTTTTGATGGTGGTTTTGTTTGGCCAGTTATCAATAAAAAAGAATTGATGCGCATATCGCTCATCACATTAGAAGTGGACAGACGCGGTAAAGAAGGTTTGATTTGCGCAGACAACATGCGTGCTGATATTACCGTGGCATTTTATTTACGCGTCAATGAAACCGAAGAAGATGTGCTAAAAGTCGCCAAATCGGTTGGGGTAGATAGAGCATCAGATAAAGTCGCTGTTAATGAGCTGTTTAATGCAAAGTTCTCTGAAGCATTAAAAACCGTTGGTAAACAGATTGATTTTGTCAAACTATTCGAAAATCGTAGCGAGTTTCGTGACAGCATTGTCAAAGAAATTGGTAATGATCTAAATGGTTATGTCCTAGAAGATGTTGCGATTGACTATCTGGAGCAAACGCCAAAAGTATCATTAGATTCAAGCAATATCTTGGATTCTGAAGGTATCAAAAAGATTACCCAGTTGACGGCTACGCAAAATG
This sequence comes from Psychrobacter sp. AOP31-B2-9, assembly GCF_052378005.1. NCBI lineage: Bacteria > Pseudomonadati > Pseudomonadota > Gammaproteobacteria > Moraxellales > Moraxellaceae > Psychrobacter > Psychrobacter sp. AOP31-B2-9. Next base: position 14,417 of record NZ_JBQSXG010000015.1, on the reverse strand, counting down.
TTATTACTAATGAACTTGAGCGTGATGAAGAGCTAGCGGTTAAGAAGAAAAATGTTGAAACTGTTGAAGCCATGCTTGAGCTTGAGCGTCAACAAGCTGATGCAGAAGCCAAGCAGAAGCGTGAAATCTCGTCAGTGATTGCACGCGAAACTGCCGAAACTCGCAAAATTGAAGAAGAAGAGCGTAAAAAGTCTGAAACCGCTATTATCACGGTTGAGCAAGACTTGGCCATTCAGCGTGAGAATCAGCAGCGTGAAATAGAAGTGGCTGGACAGAATCGTCTGCGTGCAGTCGTGATCGAAGAAGAAAAAGTCACGCGTGCTCGTGATTTAGAAATCGTCTCTCGTGAGCGTGAAGTTGACTTGCAACGTATCGAAGCTGAACGCGCGATTGAGCTTGAGAAAAAAGAAATCGCTAACGTCATTCGTGAACGTATCGCAGTGGACAAAACCGTTGCGCAAGAAGAAGAGCGTATCAAAGAAGTTCGAGAAGTTAGTGAAGCGGATCGAAATAAGCAAACACGCGTCTTAGCAGCAGAAGCCGATGCCGAAGAGCTCAAAGTACGTCAGGTCAAAAAAGCCGAAGCAGAAGAGTTGTCTGCTAAGCACAAAGCTGTTGAGATTACGACGCTTGCTGCCGCTAATCTTGAAGCATCAGCCAAAGATTCAGAAGCCAAAATTAAAATGGCCGAAGGTATCAAAGCAGAAGAGTCGGCACATGGTTTCGCCGAAGCCGCTATTCAAGAAGCCAAGGCTTCATCGCTTGAAAAAGAAGGCATTGCTAAAGCCAACATCATCAAAGCGACAGGACAAGCCGAAGCGCAATCAGAACGTGAAAAAGGCATGGCAGATGCCGAAGTTATCGCTGCTCGCGGCGAGTCTAAGGCAAAAGCTGAGCGTGATATCGGTATGGTAGACGCAGAAATCATCGCAGCTCGCGGTGAATCTACCGCCAGAGCTGAGCGCGAAAAAGGCATGGCCGATGCTGAAATCATTGCAGCTCGCGGTGAGTCTAGTGCCAAAGCAGAACGCGAAGTTGGATTGGCAAAAGCCGAAGTTACTCGCGCGCACTTCCAAGCCGAAGCAGATGGTCTGGTCGAAAAATTCAATGCCATGGGTAGCATGAGCAAAGAAGCACGTGAACACGAAGAGTTCCGCATGGGGCTTGAAACTGCCTTGCAAGAAGCGCTTGCCTCTATTGACGCTGGTAAAGAGATTGCGAAAGAAAATGCTGAAGTATTGGCAGTGGCGCTACAGAAAGCCAAAATCGATATTGTTGGCGGCGAAGCGCATTTCTTTGACAACTTTGCCAAGTCACTGTCTATCGGTAAAGCCATTGATGGCTTAGCGGGTAAGTCAGACACATTGAGCGGTATCATCAATGGCGTGATGGCCAGTCAAGCTATGAAATCTAACCAGCAAAATGATGATAAAACGACTTACTAATAGGGTCTAAATGCCTAGTCTTAACGGGTAAGTATTAGTGAGTAAGTTTTTTACCAATAAGCAAGTTTTTATCGAACAGTATAAATAAGTAATATTCTCTGAAATTCAAAATCTGTCGTTTAGGCGGCAGATTTTTTTGGCTAACTCACAGTGATTCAGAACGATGAATAACGATGAGTTGGCTAATCTAAAAAAACAGCAGTGACGACTCGTTTTCTTAGATTAGCCAAGTGCTTCTTTACTTTCAATGATCCTTTATTGCCCAAAATTCTCTTATAGTGGATTCAGTTTAAAAGAGATACAAGGCAACCGAGTGCAGATGTATATGTGATACTTCAAGCGAGGTTAACGCTGTAGCTCTTTTATAAAGGATTGACTATATTATGTAAAAACAGAAACGGACGAGTAACGATGGCGGATACGCAAACTTCAAAGAACTCAGATAGCAACAACGATAATAGCAACGACAATAATAATGCTAATCAAGCAAACCAAACCGATCAGGCAGTTGCTTCAGGCAATGCTTATGAGCTCATCAAAAAACGTCTAACGGAACAAGGCGGCCGTTTAGAGCAGCAGACGCAGACGCTAAATAATGCGCGTCTCGAAGAGTTTGGCAGCACCCAGATGCAAGTCATCGCCCGTACTCGTATTCGTACCGAGCACAACTGTGTGGCGCAGGATATGGTGCAGGTTGGTGATTATCTGCTATTTGGTTATAACGTCTTTATGGGGCTCAAGCGTGCGAGCAATATTAAGGATGTATTGTCGCTATATCGTCTGAACGAGCCAGCTGGTAACGAAGAAGAGTATCAGCTCGAAGAAGTCGATTTAAAGGGTACTTTTTTAGATCAAGATGCCTTTGTCCAAGACTTCAATGAGTTATATCGCTATTACAAGCAAACGCGCCTGATTCAAATAACAGTGAAAGACAGCAAGTTACTGTTGGCGTTTCAGATTGGTGAGCGCATCACTGATATTCGAGTGTTCCGTTTCGCATTAGATTTTAGTCAAGGTACGCCAGAGTCGGCGCAAGTCGCTTATGTGGATAATCGAGGCGAGCGTGATATCGAGTTGCCACCTGCTTATGATTTCGACTGGATTGAGACCACCCGTGATCAGATGATCAATGGCAAATACCCACATATGAATATCTTGGATACGATATTTGTGGAAACGGTCGGTGGCGATCTGACCATCAAAATTGAGGACAATACGCAGTCCGGCCAGGGGATTTATAGCGAACCGGTCAATGATCGCACCCAATCGCTGACGGATGCTGAAATTGCTTATGCCAAAGTCGGTAGTCTAATACTGCTCAAAATATTGCCTTACCGTGAAGAGGACTACCGTTATTTTGTTTATAACACTTTGACCGAAGCGGTTATGCGGTTGGATGCGATTGGACAGTCGTGTGTCCAGCTACCAGAAGACCATGGCATTATGTTTCCGGGTGGTTATTACCTACAGACCGGTGAGTATAAGCTGTTCGAGGCCAATAATGTTGGCGCTACCGACCTGCGCTTTAAGCGTAAAATTGTATCGCCAAATGGAGAAGACGTTCTATTCTTATTCTATGACAGAGACTTGGGCGTCACGGGTCTGTTTCCTTATAACTTGATTAAAAAGCAATTGGCAAACCCTATTTACTGTAACGGTATGGCGTTGGCAGAAGATGGGCGTTTGGTGCTGTTTAGCGACCAAAGCGAGCCATCTCGCATTCATCCGATGCAGATATGGCACACGCCTTATGCCTCACCTGAATATGTAAGCGAGTTGCCTGAGAGCACCAGTTTTTATGGCAAAATTGGCAATAAAGAGCTGGTACGCGGCATCTCGGATCTGTATAGCATCACGCGCCTGATTGATAATCAAAGCGTGTCACAAAAGCTCTATGAAGAGCTGACCAATAATACCAGCCGACTCTTTGACAGCTATTACTGGTTGTCTGAGCCTGAACTGAGCGAAGTCGCCAGCAGTATTAAAGAAGTGACGGCCACGGCTGAACTGGTCATTGACGAGTTCGCTAAAGTACAAAGCATCCAAAAGCAAACCCAAACCGCATTAAGCGATGCCGATACACAGCAAAGTGAGATTTTGCGGCAGATACGCATCACTAGCTTTGAGTCTGCCAGCGATTATGTCGAACAGTTGTCCGCATTAAGACGCCAAAAAGGCCGCTTGGTTAGTTTGGAGGATTTGCGTTATTTAGATGCCGATAAACTACAAGCATTGCAGACGCAGTTAGAAGAAGCCGAGAGCGAGTTGGCTGAAAAGACCGTGCTATTTTTGAGTGGTGAAGAGGCACTATCAAGCTACGAAGGCATATTGGTTGATGTCAGTGAGCGCTTAAACACCGCTGAAACCAATGCGGAGCTAAAGCCAGTACTAGAGAAAATCGACGAGACCGCGCAAGGTTTGGATCTACTAACTGAGCTGCTAGGCACACTGGACGTAGCCGATGCCACGGTGCGTACGCAAATTATCGACGACATATCGACCATTTATGCCAGCCTAAACCAGAGCAAAGCCAAGCTTAATCATAAGCGTAAAAACTTAGGCTCGGCTGAGGCTGTGGCGCAATTTGGTGCGCAGTTTAAGCTGTTTGGTCAGTCGATTGCCAATGCGTTATCTATTGCCAATACCCCTGAAAAATCAGATGAGCAAATGGCAAAGCTGCTAGTACAGTTAGAAGAATTAGAAAGCCAGTTCGCTGATCCAGAGACCAACAGCGGCGATCAGTTTTTAGCCGATATCATCAGTAAGCGTGAAGAGATTTATGAGACTTTTGAAAACCATAAGCAGCAATTGCTCGATGCTCGTAACCGTAAAGCGCAAAACTTAGGTGATGGCGCGCTACGAATGCTCGAAAGTATCAAAAAGCGGACACAAAGCACTGGCGTCACAGGATTTACCGAGGAAGAAGCGCTCAATACGTATTTTGCGGCTGATGGTCTGGTACAAAAAGTCCGTAACATCGCAAAAGAGTTACAAGCGATGGACTTTAGCGTCAAAGCAGATGACATCGACGCTCGCCTAAAAGCCATTCAAATCGAGAGTTATAAGAGTCTAAAAGATAAGTCGGATTTGTTTGAAGATGGTGGTCAGATCATCAAACTGGGCAAGCACCGTTTTTCGGTCAATACTCAGCCATTGGATTTGACTTTACTGAGCCGTCAGCAGTCAGATGGCACACGTGTATTAAACCTGCATCTAACGGGCACAGACTATTATGAAGTGCTCAATAATGCTGAGCTGAACGCTTTGCGTCCGTATTGGGACATGAATATCGCTTCTGAGTCTGACAAGGTATACCGCGCTGAGTATTTGGCATACAGCATCATTGAGAGCGCCAAAAACAGTCAGGACGGCTTAACCGAAGAGCGTTTATATCAAGCATACGATGCGACCATCATTACCCTCGATGTTAATGGTGATATTGATAATGACAGTCCGTTGTCCAAATTGGTCAAAGCGTACGCCACCCCTCGCTATCAGCTAGGTTATGACAAAGGCATTCATGATCATGATGCGACGTTATTACTGATGCAGATATTGCCGACGCTACGTGAGGCAGGGCTGCTGATTTATACCCCACAAGTACGAGCATTGGCGCAGTTGTTTTATTGGCAGCTCAATATCGTACAAGCGCTTGGCTTAGACAGCTTACGCCAGTTCGGTTACGACGCTTGGCTGAGTGAGTCTGTACTGACGCGCGCGAGTAACTGGACAGATCGAGCCGCGACCGCCGAGCAGCTACGCCGTGCATTGGGTAGTGATAAGGCCAAATCGCTATTGGTCGAAGACATGGCTCAAGTGATGCGTGATTTTGTGAGCACCTATAACGACGACAGTAGTGATGAAACTGTTAAAGAGCTGACTATAGAAACAGATGAAAATATAAGTGACGATTACAGTGCTAGTATCTTTAAACCTAGTATTTTTAAGCTAAGCTATGTGCAACTGGCCTGTGAGTATCTGGTTAGTGTCATGGGGCAGTCAATGCAAGCCGTTACCCCTAATGCCAGTACGCATAAAATACACTGGCAAACCAGCCAACAAGCGCAGCAGTTGTGTGAGCAGCTAAGCCAAACGCTAAGCGCTTCATCAGCGAGTATGCAAGCGACTGCCAGTTTTGATCAATTACAATCCTCAATCGGCAAGCTCGGTTTTCAGCCAAAATCAGCCTATGAGCTCTTGACCACATGGTTTCATGCGTTACTTGATAAGACTTACGGTGATACTGACTCGGCCAATGCAGCAGCGGATGGTACCGATGAAGACGGCGAGCTCAGTGAAGAGCAGCTGGCCAAGATTGCAGCAAAAGAAGCGTTACGCAAACAGCAGCTAGAAAGTGGCCGTCATTATGTGCCGGAGGCGATTGCTGTATTACTCACTCAATTGAACGATGCCCAACGTGAAGCTTTGGTGCAGCGCCTTATTGAATCAGGTGCTAGCTTTGATAAAGGGGCTTTTAATAAAGGGCAAGGTAGTAAAAAAATAGATAATCAAGGCGCAAGTGGAACACCATCGGCCTTGTCATTTTCTTCAATCAGCTCATCGCCAGTTTCATCGACTACATCATTGACCAGTATTAACAACCCGCTCAATCAAGTGCAAAGCTTTGAGCGTAGTACCGGCAAGGTATCGCTTGAGATTCAGGTGAATAACTTGCTAGGTGAGCATCCACGCATTCATCAGCAGACTCTAACCTTTGCCGTCGACGACTTCTTAAATCGTCTGCATCATCATGATACTCAAGTTATCCCTGCCTATAGACGTTATCTAGCCATGCGCTCAGAGATTTTGCATGATTCAAAAGAGACGTTGCGACTAGATGAGTTCATGCCGCGTCCGTTGTCCTCATTTGTACGTAACCGCCTGATTAATGAGAGCTATTTGCCACTTATTGGTGACAACCTCGCCAAACAGATGGGTACGGTCGGTGAAGATAAGCGTACCGATTTGATGGGTATTCTCATGATGATATCGCCACCAGGGTATGGTAAGACGACCTTGATGGAGTATGTGGCAAATCGTTTGGGCTTAATCTTTATGAAGATTAACTGTCCATCGCTCGGTCACGATGTCACCTCATTAGATCCCGAAAAAGCCCCGAATGCGACTGCCCGAGAAGAGCTGAATAAAATCAACTTAGCTTTTGAGATGGGCAATAACGTCATGCTCTATCTCGATGATATTCAGCATACGCATGCGGAGTTTTTGCAAAAATTTATCTCATTGGGTGATGGCACACGCCGTATCGATGGCGTCTGGCAAGGTAAAACCAAAACCTATGACATGCGTGGTAAAAAGTTTTGCGTGGTCATGGCAGGTAACCCATATACCGAAAGCGGTGAGGCATTTAAAGTGCCTGATATGCTGGCCAACCGTGCCGATATCTACAACTTAGGCGATATCATGAGCGGTATGGAAGAGGTGTTTGCCCTCAGTTATATCGAAAACTCGCTGACTTCTAATACGGTACTTGCACCAATGGCCAACCGTGATTTAAGCGATGTACATCGTTTGATTAAAATAGCAAAAGCGGACAATGCTAACCTTGCCCAAGCACAAAGCAGCGAGTTGACCTATCCGTATAGTACTTCAGAGATTAATGAAATTGTCGCAATCTTGCGTCATATGTTTGCTGTGCAATCGGTTATTTTGGACGTCAATCAGGCCTATATTGCCTCTGCTTCACAAGATGATAAGTACCGTGTTGAGCCGATATTTAAGCTGCAAGGCAGTTATCGTAATATGAACAAGATGACCGAAAAGCTGTCGGCGGTCATGAACGAAAGTGAGCTGAACCAGCTAATAGATGATCACTATTTGGGCGAGTCGCAGCTATTGACCCAAGGCGCGGAGAGCAACTTACTTAAACTCGGTGAGATGCGCGGCACCTTGAGCGAAGAAGAAAAAGCGCGTTGGGAGCAGATCAAAGCGGACTTCTTACGTAACAAAGCCATGGGCGGTGAAGATGGTGATACAGGTGCGCGTATCGTCGCCCAACTGGTTGACTTGGCCAGTGGCTTCAATGCCATCAGTAGCCAGTTTGAAACCTACTTATCCAAAAATGACCCAGAGAAAATCGCTCGCTTACGCGCAGCAGAGCAACAAGCGCAGTTAGACACTCAGATTGAGGCGCAGATAGAAGCACAAAAAGTCCTCGCCGATAGCGTCATTAACAATGCCAAAGTGGTCAGCGACAGCATCGACAATGGCTTTGAGAAGAGTATGAGCCAGCTGATACAAATCTATAAGCATGATCATAAAGCCGAAGGCGAGCATCTCAAGCAAAACCAATATGTACAAAAACAGCTTATGGTGCAGCTGGTCAATGCGGTGGAGCAACTGGCGCAAAAAATGGCAGATAGCTTGGTTGGCAATAATGACAATCAGGTAAATGCTAATCAGCTAGCAGAGAACGATATACCTAATGTGCAGCAGCAGACTGCACTGATGGCAAATGCTCTCAAAGAAGCACTGGCGCCATTGACGATGCGTATGGATGAGAAGCTGGCGATTGATACCAGTACTGATCAATCTGGCAAGCTAATCGTCAACAGTCTCAATCGTCTAAACAAAATATTTGATGACTATGATTAGTAGGCTATAGTGACCAGTGACTAATGTAGTAAACAAACCAATGAGAAAGCTATGGCGCACAAAAAGAAGAACGTCCGCAAAAAAGAATGTCCAGTTTGTGAGCGCGAGTTTAGCTGGACAAAGAAGTTGGATAAAAACTGGGACAATATGGTTTATTGCTCAGACCAGTGCCGCCGAGTTAAGAAGTATGAGGGTGTCGAGCATCATCAATAAGGCTCAGGTTTGGTCATAAAAATTTGGAAAGATAAAGATAAGGGAGCAGACGATGGCACATAAAAAAGTAAACCTACCGCAAAAAACCTGCCCCGTCTGCCAGCGCCCGTTTACGTGGCGCAAGAAATGGGAGAAAGACTGGGAGCAGGTGATTTATTGTTCTGAGCGGTGTCGGCGAGGGAGAGATAAAGATAAACCTAGCTAAGGTCTCGACATTATCGTCGGTTTACGCCTAGTTTGATGCGATTTTAGCGATCAGCAGTCCTAATATTTGAATGTTCAACAGACCCTATACTTTTATATAGCCAGTCCTAAATAAAAAAGATACAACCACGCGATACAGGTTACATTTTTCTTGCTTGCGGTGCCTACGCAGCAGACAGAGGCTGCGCAAAATGTAACTCGTATCGCTGTACTTATCTTATAGTGGATCGACTATAGTGGAATAACTATATTTAGAAGGTTATCGAGTGAATTAAAGATACAGCCCAGCATAAACAGTCTTATTTGATGAATCCAAAACGATAAATTAATTGTATTTCATCGTCCTTTCTTTAAAAATCACCTCATATTAAAAATTAATCAACAAAATTTTATAAAGTCCTCGAAGTTACTAAACTTATAATCTATAATGCTTTTTTAAATTTTCCGTTATTTATTAATAGTGCAAAAATGCACTTAATTCAACTTGTTTAAAATAAACATTCACCAAAATTTTATAAGGCTTTAGGGATAGGATGAAACAAATACAGTTTAAAGGTGACGGAACAGAGTATTTTAAAATATGGATCGTTAATGTTTTATTGTGCATTGTCACTATAGGGATTTATTATCCTTGGGCGAAAGTACGTACGCGCCGATATTTTTATGCGAATACTGAATATGCAGATCGATATTTTGATTACCATGCAACAGGAAAGCAATTATTTCTGGGCTATTTAATCGGTGTGTTTATATTATTTGCTTTACAGATTGTAGGCTCTGTTTTGCCTACTATTGGTGCAATTTTACCCATTGTTTTATTTGCTTTTATTCCTTGGATTATCATGCGCAGCCTAAAGTTTAATATGCGCATGACCAGCTTTAGTAACGTGCGCTTTAGCTTCAACGGTAACCTAAAACCAGCCTATATTATTTTTATGCTTATCCCTATATTGGGTTATTTAGCAATGTTGTTGCTTTTCTTTGGCAGCATATTGCCAATGTCAAAATTAGATGAAGGTCTTAACGTAATCTTTGCCTTCATGATATTTTTAGTAGGTATAATCGCAGCGATAGCGATAGGTGTCTTTGTCATAGGGCTGTTCACTAAAAAAGCAGCTGAATATCAGATTGGTAATACAAAATTTGGCCAAGGTGATTTTTTCATCAATATCAATACTTCAAAGTTTGTAAAAATTCAACTTAAGAAAATACTCATCATTATTGGCTGTTTGATTGTTCTATCAATACTTTCAGGCTTAATATTCGCAGCTACCATATCAGGTGGGTTTGATCTTGGTAGTATTTCTAACGATATTGAAAACGCAGAGGCAAGTCCATTATTCGTGGTTGGCTTCTTAGTTATATATTTTGGTTTTATTGCTACGTTTTTATTCGCTACCGCCTATTCATTTAGCCGTCAACGCCAGTATATATTTGAAAACACCACGTTAGATAAAGCCATCAGTTTTAGGTCAACCGTTGCTGCTAAACGCTACTTTTATATCTTAGTGACAAATATGCTAATGGTTTTATTTACTGCTGGTTTAGCATTACCTTGGGCAAAAGTCCGTGTGGCTCGTTATATCGCGAGTAACTCTTGGATAGAAGCCTCGGATATAGATATCAATAGTTATTTGACCCAAAAAGAGCAAGAGCAGTCTGCTATTGGTGAAGAGATTGGTGATGTCTTAGATATCGATATAGACATTGCAATCTAAGCCAGACACTAGTGGATACAGTGAGAGTATTAATGATGAATTCAATATCAGGCAAATGGTATCCCAAAGACAGCTCGGTGCAATATACCGCGCAACTGACAGTCACTAAAACGAGATACGAGGTAGATATTGTATCTAATGAGACTAGGAGTGGATTTGAGCGTAGTCAGAATATCAGTGGTCAGTGGTCGCAAGTTGCGATCAGTGACCGCCTAGGCAATACTGAGCGTAAGCTTACACTCGCTGATGGATCACTATTTACGACTCACGATAATGATGCTATTGATAACTTTATCAGTAGTCATCAAGGTAGCAGTACAGGTTCAAAATGGAATTTATTTTTACATCGTCATGAAACAAAAATGACCAGTGTATTAACGATGCTGGTTTTGACGATTATTTTTGTGCTTAGTTTTTTCAAATGGGGCATTCCTTGGACCAGTCAAACGGTCGCACATGCTTTACCACAAGCAACAGGCGACTTTATTGGCAAAAAGTCATTAAAGTTTGTAGATAGTTATTTTTTACAGCCTACTAAGATAAGTGACGCTGAACAGCAGGATATTCAATCACGATTTGAGACACGCCTTGAACGCTTTGGCGGTGATGACAGAATTCATTATCAGATTCATTTTAGGGATATGAACATCAATGGATCGAGTTTGCCCAATGCTTTTGCACTGCCATCGGGTGATATCGTCCTGACAGATAAGTTTGTAGAGTTAAGCAAAAATGATGATGAGATAGATGCTGTGCTATTGCACGAGATGGGCCACGTTGTGGAGCGTCACGGCTTAGAGATGCTCACTCAAAACTCATTAACGACTATGATTGTCATACTGGTATTAGGCAACCCAGACGGCATCAGTGAAATTGCTACGGGGCTAGGGACTGCACTGGTATCAAGCCATTACTCACGTCAATACGAAACTGAAGCAGATGAGTTTGCCTTTAACAAGATGCTTGAGATCGGTATCGATCCGCAAGCTTTTGTGGATATCCTGAGCCGGATGGAAGACTATTCGAAGACGATAAGCGCTACAACAGACGTCGATGACGCTACGCATGAGCATGACGATGAAGATAAAGTTAGCAATGAAAAAGTCGATAATGAAAAAGCTGAAGAGGTTGAAGGAGAGAGGTTGTCTGACTTCTTATCGACCCATCCTAATACCCAGTTACGGATTCAAATGGCAGAAAAATATAGCAAGTGCTTTGAGCAAGGGTTAAAGGTTTGCGAATGAAAAACGTAAAAACTAATCAGGGTACGTAAAAGAATAAACCTACCGCAAAAAACCTGCCCCGTCTGCCAGCGCCTATTTACATCGCGTAAGAAGTGGGAGCAGGTTTTTTGTTGTTCTGAGCGGTGTTGGCGAGGGAAAAATAAATCAGATTGAGTTAACAGTACATTGTATAACCTTGATTAATTCAATTTTAACCAATCAATGAACGCTACTAAAAATTGTAACGGAACATAAAAACTATGTCGCTCTCTTTTACGCACTTTTCTTTTATTAATCAAATCATCAAAAGTTTTCTTGCTATTGTGGTATTAATAAGCCTGTCTCAAGCTCATGCCAACTTTGGTTGTGAGTTAAACCAGGGATATGAGCTACCCGAAGATATTAGCTTTAACTGGCTATGCTCGTTTAGTAATGAGCTTGCTCCTGCGCAGCAACTCTCAACAGAGAAGTACGGCGCTGTCAACCGACAGGGGGTTGCGGTAATACCATTTGAATATGATTCACCAGTAGAGTTCATCCAAAGTAGAGCGCTGGTAAAAAAAGTGGATAAGTGGGTGCTAATCGACATGGCAAATCATAAAATAGCCGAATTTGATTTTCAAGAAGCATGGAATTTTACCCCAGTAGGGTTAGCAGAATTTAAGCAAGATGATAAATGGGGATATATAAACACCAAGGGAGATATCGTTATCCAACCTCAGTTCGATAGCATAGTGTATGGCTTTGGTTATCCACGACTAAATGAAAATGTTATCGCCATCTTTGGATTAGACGGTAAACAAGGTGCTATAAATCAGGCAGGTAAGATTATCATACCAGCGCAATTTGATGATATTCGTCGAGCAAATGATATTTTATTCGTGTCTAATGACGACAAAGTGGGTATTTATGACTATCAGGGCAATATGATACAACCCGTTGAGTTCGAATTTACAATGTATAATGGCTTTTATTCAGATAATCAATGGACTAACGAGAACTGGCTATCCATTACCAAAAATGGAAAAGTAGGCGCAATAGATAAAAGAGGCAATATTATAGTTCCTACTGAGTTCGATGATGTAGAAATTATCAGTGAAAATACTTTTAAAGTTTCTAAAAACGGTAAATATGGCATACATGGCATAAATAACCTAATAACGCCGCTAAAATTTGATTATATCGCAAACTCTTTGGAAGGACCTACCCGTGTAAAACTTGATGGTAAATGGGGTTATTTAGATAGCTCTGATTCATTGATGATGGTTGATTACGATGAGGCTTATGATTTTTCGGAAGGACTGGCGATGGTTGGTAATCATAAACAGCAATCCTCTCAAGAGAATCAATCAACGCTTTGGGGCTATATTAATACTGTAGGCGAGGAGGTTATACCCTTGCACTATGAGGACAATAGATATTTTCATGGAGGGCTCGCTGCGGTTAAGTTAAATGGTAGATGGGGGGTGATTGATTTTCAAGACAACCAAATTGTGCCTTTTGAGTATGAGGCGATCAGTGAGTTTAAAGATGGTTATGCGATAGTAGCCAAAAAACATGTAGAAGTAGATGATAATACAACAATAGCTGAAGAACTACAGCAATCATTATCAAATGATAGTAACGATGATGAGTTTTATATTTATTATTTAGGTGACAGAGATGAAGCCGATATGAAATTTGGTATCATTAATAGTCAAGGCAGTATCGTCTTACCAGTAGAGTATGACAATGTTTCTCGAGTCTCGGAAGGAATGTTCGGTGTCAAGAAGAAGGATAAGTGGGGATTTACCAATCTGCAAGGGGATTTGGTTATTCCCTATATGTTTGACAGAATACTTCCGCCATTCAGTCACGGAACCATTCAGGTTGATGACTGCTTTGATGACGAGGCCAATACTATTTCGTGCAACTCTGAAGAGTATAATATGCATTCTAGACAGATCGATAAGCAAGGTAATATCATCTTTGAATCGTGGGGTAGTATGGACGTAGCAGAGGAAGTAGTAGAAGAAACGATAGATTGATTTTGTACTGATCAAACAATATTCCTTGCCTAGCGCTATATAACAAAAGGACAGTCATGGTATATAAAAAGTAAACCTGCCCCGTCTGCCAGCGCCCGTTTACGTGGCGCAAGAAGTGAGAGAAAGACTGGGAGCAGGTGATTTATTGTTCGGAGAAGTGTCGTCGGATAAAAGTAAAATCAGATTGAGCTGAAGTTAATATAGTCCAACACCACTATATGTTCTAATCCAATTTTGCGAAAGACTGAAGATAGCGACACTGTTACAGTTAAGAGTACTCTACTAGAAAAGACCGAGAGTAATGAAAAGATATAAACAAAGAAAACATCGGAAGCATAATAAGAAAAACCGAAGACAGTTCGCAAATAATTCCAAAGGAAAGTCAAAAAATCATCCCAAAAAAAGAGAGTATCAAACTATACAGTTTGATAATCATCAGGAAATTGTTCAAAAGGGCTGGGTTTATGAAATAAATTTTTCGTATGCTCGCTCAAGTTTAAAACGTATTGTCACTATAGTTGCTTCTGTTTTAATAATTAGTAGTTTTCCGTTTGGGCTTTACTTAATGTTTGCTTTCGAAACCGTTCTACCTGTATTAATTATCTTAATAATCACTGTTATATTTTTAGCACAGCTAATTGAAAAGCCTCAGACTATTTTTAAAAATATCAATTGGATAAAGCAAGGTAATGTTCAAATACAAGAGGGTCAATTAGATTTTACGCTAGGTAATAAGTTGCATAGCATATCTTTAGCGGATGTAAAAAGATATCATTTTCACCAATGCGTTGGTACTAAGGATTTTGCTAAAACTGTTAAAATTATCGTAAAAATGAAAGACAGTTCTGAATTTTATCTTTATCAATCTACCAATCTTGATGCAGATGTAGTTCCTTTATTTAATATGGGCCATGTGATTGTCGCTGCTTTACCAGACAGTTTTGAAAAAATTAATAGAGGTGCATGGTTATATAC